>LJCR01001962.1 GCA_001399705.1 Kouleothrix aurantiaca | reverse complement strand
CAAAGAGCCGCCCACTGAGAACCCGTTGCTCGGCCACCCGCGCGTGATTACGCTGCCGCACCTGGGCGCTTCCACCGTCGAGGCGCAAACGCTGACGGGCGTGGACGTGGCCGAGGGCGTGATTGATGCGCTGCGCGGCGCGACCCCGCGCTATGCCGTCAACGCGCCGTTTGTTGCGCCCGAAGAATGGGGCGTGCTCGCACCGTACATCGCGCTGGGCCGCAAGCTGGGCGCGCTGTGCACCAGCCTGATCACCGACCCGGTGCGCCAGTACGAGCTGGAATATTGGGGCGAGCTGGGCGATGTTTCCAAGGCGCCTGTGCGCCTGGCTGTGCTGCAGGGCCTGCTCGACGGCGTGTGCGAGCAGCGCGTGACGCCGGTGAATGCGCCGCTGCTGGCGCGCGAGCGCGGCCTGCGCTACACCGAGCACTCCAACGCCGAGGACGAAAGCTACGCCGGGCGGCTGGTGCTGCGCGCGGTCACCGCCGATGGCGCGCACGAGTTTGCCGGCACCGTGCTGCGCGACGAGCCGCACATCGTCGAGGTGGATGGCTATTGGGTCGACTTCGTGCCCGACGGCGCGCTGATGTTCACCTACCACCGCGACCGCCCGGGTATGATCGGGCGCGTGGGCATGCTGCTGGGCGCGGCCGACGTGAATATTTCGGGCATGTATGTGGGTCGCCTCGCGCCACGCGAGCAGGCCATGATGGTGCTGACGCTCGACGATGAAGTGCCCGAGACGGTGCTCGACCAGATTCATGCCGAGGAAGATATTCAGCGCGCCGTGGCCGTGGTGCTATAGCGCGCAGAACACGGAGCGTTTTGAAGTCGGGGGCGGCGTGCCGCTCCCGATTTTCTTTTTCCGAATAGTTTGGTTTAGCCACAGAGCACACCGAGGACACTGAGGTTGGGACGCTTCCTCAGTGATCTCGGTGTGCTCTGTGGCTCGGATATTTGCACACACGAGCGGCGGCGCGGTGTACAATAGCGCATCAGCAGAAGGAGGAAGCTATGCATCGAGTGCAGCCGAATGGCCCGGGCAGCAGCGACGAGCGTTTTGCCGAGCTGTGCGCGCTGGCCGAAAGCGAGATGGCGCGACTGGGCGTGCCGGGCGTGGCGATTGGCGTGATCGACGGCGAGCGCGAGCACCTGGCCGGAATGGGCGTCACCAGCGTCGAAAACCCGCTGCCGGTGGACGCCGACACGCTGTTCCAGATTGGCTCGACCACCAAAACTGTCACCGGCACGATTGCGATGCGCCTGGTCGAGCGCGGCGCGCTTGATCTCGACGCGCCGGCGCGCCGCTACCTGCCCGAGCTGCGCCTCGCTGACGAAAGCGTCGCGGCGCATGTGACGCTGCGCCACC
>LJCR01000196.1 GCA_001399705.1 Kouleothrix aurantiaca | reverse complement strand
AGTAAAACCTATATCAGATCTTGCTAACTTACCTTTGTTGGATGTTCCAGGCAAACTAAAAGTTGCTTTCAGTGGTAACTGTTTCCATGGAAGTGTTTCTGGATTTAGTGATAAAGCAACTCACCTTCCATACTCCATTATCAACGCCAACCAACTTGATGAAGAGAAAGACAATGTAGATTTTTATTTAATTTCTTACTACCCAAGCGGCATACTGGAGTATCAATATATTTCTTTCGGTGACCGAGAAGTAAAAGCTGGTCCAGGGCAGACTGTGTCGCTCGAAGTGCTTCTCTTTGACGTGCGTAATGGGACAGTGCTAGACTCGGAGAAAAAACCGCCTTCCTATTTCATTCTCTACGATGAAGATAATAAGCATTGGGATATCTATAAGTTAGATTGCCCAGAGAGATGAAAGGAATAATAAGAAGTTGTCTGAATATGCATTAAACGTGTGCATTTTATATAATCTTTTGGCAAAAGGAGGACAGCTATGTCTCAAGGATTGACTCCAGAAGACCGAGAACGTATTGCGGAAGAGGAACGTATTCGGCTGAAGACGCAGGCCAAAGAAGGTTTCAAGATGCTTGGAAAGATGTACCTGGTTGCGGGCGCCGTCTTCCTCTTCGTGATGATATGTGCCTGTTTATTTTTCCTGGGAGTTTTCAGTAAGTAGTCAAACTGTTTTTACACGATGATCGAATATATTCTTACCACAACCAGTTAGCGTGATTATAGAACCTATAATCACGCTAACTGATTAAGAATTCTCTCCGAAAACAGTTTATAGGAATCTCACGATGTCCACTAATAGAAAAATAATTACAATGGCTATTGCCTATGTAACTATTACTTGTTTGACATCTGTCACTTCTGTTTTTGCGCAGGCCGAGTGGGAGCGAGGAAAGATTGTAGGTCTTCGAGCTGGAACGTGCATACGCGAGGGGCCAGGTCTAGGTTATCGAGCACATACTCGCGTACCAGAAAACGATTGGGCAGTAAAGGTCATCGATGGTCCTCGTGTGGCTAATGGACATACATGGTGGGATACAAGCCGACGAGCCGCAGGAGATCCGAGTGGTGGAACAGGGTGGGTAACCGAAGATCAAACTGATAAGGATTGCAGCAATGGCGTTGCACCTAGCCAAGGGACAGGTCCTAATACCGGGCAAGGCAGCTCAACATCTCAACCGAAGCCGAATATTTTTATTTCATTGAGGATTTGGTGGTACCAGCAATCTGGTTTAGTCAAATGGATGATTGCTATACTTGCGCTTCTATTAGCTCCTGCACTGTGGCGTATAATCGGAGGGGTAGTCATAGATTTTATTGGTGCCGCTTTTCTTTCTCTAGCGATATGGATCACTTTAGATCTCACACGATCATTGTGGCAAGGGATATGGTTGAGTGTGGCGGAATCGATTTTTGGAAGAGATATACCTGACTTAGCTTTTCTACTGAGTGTTCTGCCATTGGCTTCTTGGGTAATCTCGCTGATTAGGCGGTCTATACGATTACAAAGGTAAGTAGGAGCTGTTCTCAACTAGGATATTATAAACTTGTCTGCTCCATGACCTTCCCCGCGCTCTGCTTAGCAAGGTGGATATAGAGGTGTGCCGTGTTGAGATTGGCGTGGCCGAGCCACTCTTGGGACTGGTCTCTTTTCCGCTTTCTTGTGCCGCCTGTCGGGGAACCATATCACTCCCTAGTGTTCAGCTTAGAACGGATGGCTTGTGATAGCTCTGTTCTATTGTAGGAGGCTGACACCGGCCAATGAAGAACCACGATATCTACAGTGGTAAGCACCTGGTCTAGGAAGTGATCCCGCTGCCGCCGTTCCGTTCTGGCATGCGTCCGGTCATCCAGTTCGATAACAAGCAAGAGCCTCATCGTGTCGCGTCTTACGACAGCGAAATCCACGCACTTCATCCCGATAGGACTAAAGTTCTTCCAAAATGGCCCACTTCCTGACTTTACTTGGACCAAGTTAGCAAGGCGAACCTGCGCCAGAAGGTAGCAATCGTTGGGGAGAATATCTATCAGCACCTGGAAAAATCGGCGCTCAGCGTCAGTTAGAAGCGGCACAGCTACATAAGGCGAGAGCTGCGGCTTCGCTTGGTAGAACTTTGAGAGGAAGAAGAGGAGAAGGCCGCCGCCGAGGACAAGGATGAAAAAGCTGGTCGAGATAATGATAGTGAGGGGGTCCATTCCTATAGTGTATCAGGGTTAGGTTTTCGCTCCCAATCCGAGAGATGTACTTGTGAATCGCAATATTGTACGGTTTTGAAGATGCTTGGTGCCCGCATTGCTCAATGATTAGCTGTTATCTACTCTATATACCAGTTAAAGCAGGTGCTGTCAGCTTCCCATCTTTTCCACTCATCATTTATCCCTTTTCCGACAGTATCATCACAAAAATGCCCTATCATTGAAGGTTTTACAACATGCCAATAGGCTGTAGAACTTATTATAACGAAGAATAAGCCAAAGAAAACCAACCAACTGAACGAATTATACTTATGAAATGCTATACTCAATATCAAGTACGCGGCAATGTTAAGTGCCAAGAGTAAACCGTAGTAGGTTATCCATTTTGAGACCAACACCCCTTGTATTTGAACACACGGCACAAAGATATTGGTGGTACATTTATGTAAGAGATTGAAAACGTCGTATATAGCAGGTACACACAAGATGACAACTAAAAGCAAAGTAGCGGGTAATAATTTACCTCTTCCAATAAAGTTCATATAGAACATAATAGAGATAATTCCGATACTTGTAAACCTTGGTTGCAGTATGGTGGTGTTCCATTCGGGCAGTTCTATCTGCTGCTTGATTTTCTCAACATTATTAATAATGCAAGGGCAATTAATATGGCTAGTATCCCACCTGAAATTAGAAGATAACTACGGAATCGAGAATCGTTCTGAGAAGACTCGGTTGGAGGACTACTGCTGAGTTCAGTAGTGGTTGGTTCAATTTGTGTTGGAATAGTAGCGTTTGCATTAGCCACAGTGGGGGTTATCTGGGCTATAGTGGTAGGAATGGCTGCGGCAGTTGCAGTAGATACATCTTGTGTGTGGCGCTGCTCGACCCATTCTAACGGTGGAGCTTGAAGAGCATCTTCAAGCGTCATGTCTGTATGGCTAAAATCCATGGATAAATTTATCGTAACGCCATTTTTGCCAATTACTCCGTTCTTGGTAAATGAAATGTGCTCCCAATCATTATATCCGTGTAGTATACCGAAATCTTCATCGCCATTTACATCGGCCCGCACAGTAATACCTTTATCAATACCATCATTAACTAAAGGTATCGCCGTGCAATTCCAATCTATTGGGCCATTCGCATGAGGTACAGCAGCATGCAAATCACTCTCGCTGCGAAAATCAAAAATACCACCTCTCTTACAATAATGCACTGTGCCGTACTCTTCACTAGCTGCGCCTCCGATAATACCTTTTACTTCATCGAGATCGTTTTCCCTAAGGGGCGGCAATTCTGAACGCGAGTAATCATATATACCTGACTTTCCATTCCGTGTTAAACCACTAAGTTGAAAAGCATAATTCATAACACTAAGATAATTCGGCTTCCACCTTACATCCTCATCACCACCGTGATCTAAGCCTAAATTATGCCCAAGCTCATGCATAAGCGTCCCGCCCTCCTGACGAGCATAGCTTATCCCAAAAGCATTACGTACCGCATCTCGGACAACACCCAGGCTTACAATCATGAGTGTTCCTGGTGTGGGAGATGAACCCGTCGATCCATTAGGAATACTATCAGCAAACAATACATAGTGGAAAATAGTTGCTCTACCGGTTTTCATAAAATCAGGCAAGTAATTTTTGTTGAGCTCGTCAGCCGTAAGCACATGCACATAAGAGCGCTTTTGCGCTTGGCTCAAGTTTCCCCATTTAGCTCCTGTGCTGTAGTTCAGAATACTGTCCGCTCCATTATCAATATGAACTTCAATACCGATAGAACCAGTCGGGCTCTTATACGGAGAACTCGCGAAGGCGTCGTACACTATTTTGAGCCCTTCAGGAGAAGGTCGTCGAGTGATGCCCAAGGTGGAGTTCTCCATCCAATCAGCCTGTATAAAAATGTCTGGCTTATTTGGGTTAGCTCCCATCTTTGGTAAATCAATGAATTGCGGAGGTAAACCGTTGCCCGGATTAATAGTAACCCCTCTGATTTCCCATAAATCAGGTAAGCCATCACCATCAGAGTCGGGTAGTACGTCTTGAAAAACAGCTATCTCGTTTGTATTCCCTTTGGGTACATAAATTTTGCCCGTTAGCGTATCTACAGCAATATTGCCTGCTGTGACATTGAGGGAACCAAGCACAGTATTATTCGATGTATCGACTACAAAAAGTTCTTTGCCGTTACTTGCATACATTCTGTCTATCAATGGACTTAATTCCATGTCGATCCCAATGTATGTATACGGCTCAGAGGTCTTGGCGACCAGCACTTCAGGCTCAGGAACAAGTGACGCGTTTAGAGCTTGCATCCACAAACTTGTGTCTTCCTTGATGCCGATAACGAATATTTTGTCAGCCTTCTCACTATATTTCATCCCAAACACAGCCATTTTGATTTGTCGCGGTTTTTCAACCGCGAATGAGGTTTCATTGATTGACCAGATTTTCGATGTATATGTTCCGGCTTCTGCTATATTGGTTGCATAAATGGTTTCCGCCTTACTATTGACTGCAATGCTTCCGATGACATCATTGTTAAAGTCAATGCTCTTTATCGCCTTCAAGGAGGCTTCATCGACAACATCAATCCGGCTCGGAGTAAGCATAGTATCAGTAAATCCGTCAAATATGGGTGACGAAGTGAGATATATTCTTTTGCTTTTCGGATTTAATTGAATATCTCCAATAAGCCCACCGCTAAGACCACTTATCTGCTTATCCGTGGTCGTGTTAGTGGTGCTATCTATTATGACGAGGTGGCCTGATGGTGGGAGTCCTGCACTTACTGAGGCATACAGGTTGTGTGTTGCTGGATTTACCACCAGTTTGCCGACACCTGATTCTGTCTGTCCGGTTACATCATTGGTCTTGAGTAGTTTGCCATTTATGGTGTTGAACATCCAAATAGACTGGCTGTCAGTGGTATACAGACGACTGCTCTCGGCATCGACGGTTAAGCCTAATGCAGCGCTGCTATTAGTCGGTACTAATAGAGATGGGAGACTAGTAGGAAGTGACGGGGACTGTGCCGCGACGTGCGAGGCGGGTACAAGCAAGTTGACAACTCCGATGACCGTTACCAGAAAGAGAATCGCGCGGGCAATGCGGAACATACTGCTTCCTTTGTGCCGTGTATTTCGCAATATACCTGATGCTGATGGTCAAGAGTATAGCATTGTTG
>LJCR01001959.1 GCA_001399705.1 Kouleothrix aurantiaca | reverse complement strand
CAAGATGGTAGAACAGTTGCCAATACGGCATACGTGTACTCTCGGATAGTATCTAACTAGCCCGCTTCAGCGGGCGCCAGCGGCGGTAGCGCGGCGGCTTCAGCCCCGCGCGTTCGCATTCGTGCGCCTTCACCCCCGCGCAACGCCGGCCGGCTCGGGCGCGGCGACGGGCTGCGGCCGCCAGCGGCGGTAGCGCCACAGCGTCTCAACGGCGGTAAAGGCGTCGCGCGGCTTGATTTTCTTGCCGGCGATATAAGGCCGGCCCACATACGAAACCGGGCTTTCATAAATTTTGTGGCCGGCGCGCACGACCTTGGCGGTCAGCTCGGGGTCAACGTCGAAGCGATCATTGTCGATGCCGATCTGGCGCAGCAGGCTGGTGCGGAACAGCTTGTAGCACGTTTCCATGTCGGTGATCCAGCGCTGAAACATGATATTGAACAAGAGCGTCAGGCCGCGATTGCCCAGGTAGTGCGTCCACAGCATGCCGGTGCGGTCTGCGCCCATAAAGCGCGAGCCGTAGATCACCTGCGCGTCGTGCTGCACGATCAGCTCGGCCATTTTCAGGAAGTCGCGTGGGTCGTATTCCAGGTCGGCATCCTGAATTGCCAGGTATTCTTCGGTAACAAGCGCCAGGCCACTGCGCAGCGCCGCACCTTTGCCGCGGTTGCGCTCGTGGAACTGCGCCACCACGCGGCCCTCATCCACCAGCCGCTGCACAATCGCCTGCGTGCCGTCGCGCGAAAAATCATCCACCACCACAATCTGGCGAATGACCGGCACGCGCTCCAGACGTCGAACTATTTCTTCAATCGTTTCGGCTTCGTTATAAACTGGGACGACTGCCGCGATGCCGATCGGCAGCGGGGCCGCGTGCGCGTCGGTTGGCGCGTGTTTCGGCAAGCTCATTGCTTAGCTCCTCAATAATGCGAATGAGCGCGGCCCAGGAAAGCCGCGCGCGCGCCTGAGCCATCCCGGCACGCATGGGGGTTTCAAGGTCGTCCTGAACATAGCGGTCGATCGCCCGCGCCAGCGCGGCTGCGTCGCCGGGCGGCACAATCAGGCCGCTTTCGCCGTCGGTGATCGTCTCGGCCAGGCCGCCAACAGCGGTGGCGATCACCGGCAGGCCGTAGTGCACGGCCGTCATGCCCACGCCGCTCTGGCTGCCGCTCAGGTCGGGCAGCACCAGCGCGTTGGCGGCGGCAAAGTAGGGTTCGAGCTGCTCGTTGGTGATATAGCGGTTGTCGAGCGTCACGCGCTGTTCCAGGCCAAGCCGGCGAATCTGGTCGCGGTAAGCCTGCTCATCCTCCCAGAACTCGCCCGCCACCAGCAGGTGCGCCGGCACCGCCGTGTGCGCCAGCGCGTCGAGC
>LJCR01001957.1 GCA_001399705.1 Kouleothrix aurantiaca | reverse complement strand
CGCTCGACGAGGCGACCACCGCGCGGGTGGCGCTGGCCGCGCAGGGCGGCGGAATGGCTGGCCCGATCAATGTCAGCCTTGGCGACGGCAACACGCTCAGCAGCTCGCCAATCACGGTTTCCGACATTGGCACCACGGTTATTCGCGACAACTCCTTTGTGATCCAGACTGACAATCCGCTCGCGCGCCAGGCGCTCGAAGATCGCATCAACGCGGCGTTTTTCGCGTGCCTGACCGAGCTGTGCGGGCGCACGCGCGTGGTTTTCCTGTTCGACACCTACGAGCGCGCTTCGGTGGAAACCGAGCGCTGGGCGCCGAGCGCGGCCGACCGCTGGGTGGTGAACCAGCTGCTGGCGCGCATCCGCGACGGCAAGCTGCCGAACGCCGCCGTGGTGCTGGCAGGCCGGCGCGTGCCCGACTTTGGGATTGAGTGGAACGACGTGCTGGGCCGCGTGTCGCTGGAGCTGCTGGAGTGCAGCTATATCACCGAGTATTTGCGCGAGCGGCGCGGGCTTGCGGGCATCTCCGACGCGCAGGCGCAGGTGCTGTGCCAGGCGGTGGCGGGCAACCCGCAGGTGATGGGCCTGATTGGCGATAACCTTGAGCAGGCCAACAAGCCGGCCATGGCCGACGACGAGTGGTGATGCCGAGAACCGAGAACCAAGAATCACAGAACCAAAGAACCAAAGAACCACAGAACCGGGAATCGAGAAGACCGCGAAAATAATCCACAGATGACGCAGATTTCGCAGATTATGGATGAGATTGCTGGACAACGAGAACTGTAGAACTGGGAACCGCAGAACCATATGAGGGTTTTGGGTCTGGGGTTTTGGGATTGGGCCAACGACCCGCAACCTTCAAACATTCAAACCTGCGAACTTGCAACCTGCAACTCTTTGCGCCCTTTGCGCTCTTTGCGGTGAAAAATCCGGTCGTCGCAACCTGCAACCTGCAAACTTGCAAACCGCAAACTGCGCAGATTATGGACATATCATATCCTTGACAACTCCTGCCACAACTGAAGCGCAACCCGATGCATTGATCGCCGCGACCTTTGAGCGCGTGCTGGCCGAGGCCGGGCCGCGCCAGGCGGCGGTGCTGCGCCGCTGCGCCGTGCCGCACTG
Source organism: Kouleothrix aurantiaca (assembly GCA_001399705.1). Taxonomy (GTDB): domain Bacteria; phylum Chloroflexota; class Chloroflexia; order Chloroflexales; family Roseiflexaceae; genus Kouleothrix; species Kouleothrix aurantiaca. The sequence continues at coordinate 243 of LJCR01001957.1, read as the reverse complement.
GTTCGATGCCGGTGTGCTGGCGCTGCTGCGCGAGCGCCCCGACGGCAACGAGCGCGTGCTTGAGCAGCTTGCGGCCTATAGCTTCGTGCGGCCGGTCGGGCCGGGACGCTACGCCTACCAGGAAGATGTGCGCGCCGCGCTGCTGGCCGCCTGGCGCGCTGAGCAACCCGCAGAGCTGGCTGACTTACATCGCCAGCTGTTCGCCCATTTCGTGGCGCGCACGGCTGCCAGCCCGGCCACCGA
>LJCR01001958.1 GCA_001399705.1 Kouleothrix aurantiaca | reverse complement strand
CTTCTACAAAGACCACTACTATGGCCTGCCGCTCGACACCAACACCCGCGTGATCTTCTACAACCCGGCCATCCTGAAGGAAGCCGGCATCGACGCCGCGCCCAAGACGGTAGCTGACTTTGCCGCCGACTGCGCCAAGATCAAGGCGCTGAACAAGCCCGATACCTTCTGCTACGCCGAGGGCGGCACCGGCGCCTGGAACGTCCTGCCGTGGATCTGGAGCCAGGGCGGCAACATCACCGACCCGACCTTCTCCAAAGCCACTGGCTTCCTGAACAGCAAGGGCACCGTCGCCGCCGTGACGATGCTGCGCGATATGCTCAAGGATGGCACGCTGTCGCCTTCGATCCTGGGCGGCGGCCTGCAGACCAGCGAGGCGATCGGCAAGAACCAAGTTGGCATGATTGTCGACGGCCCGTGGATGCCGCCGATCTTCAAAGAGCAGTTCCCCGACCTCAAGTACGATCTGGCCCCGATGCCATCCGGCGACGGCGGCAGCTCGTCGGTGGTGGGCGGCGAGGACATCGTGATGTTCGAGAAGAGCCAGAACAAGGACGCCGCGCTGGCATTCCTGAAGTTCGTGCTCGAAGAGCCGCAGCAGATTGCGATGGGCAAGACGGGCCAGATGCCGGTGCTGAGGAGCCTGACCGGCAACAAAGAGCTGCCCGAGTACTTCGCCGTCTTCCAGAAGCAGCTTGAAACCGCCAACCCGCGCACGCCCAGCCCGGCCTGGCCGAAGATCGACGAGACGATCGGCAACGCGGTGCAGGAAGTGCTGCGTGGCGAGAAAGAGCCGCAGGCCGCGCTCGACGAAGCCGCCGCGACGGTTGATGGCCTGCTGGCGGGCAAATAAGTAGGGATGTTCATCACGGAGGCACAGAGACACGAAGTTTGAGGTTTTAGAAGACCACATATTCTCCGTGCCTCCGTGTCTCCGTGGTTTATAACTGTTCGCCGTTCAACGTGCTAACCTGGAACCCATAAGGACTGTCTCATGGATGTTGCGCAGCCCAAAACCAGCGCCCCGGTCGCCCCGAAGCGCGCGCGCCGCCGCTACCGAAACGCCACCACCGCCTACCTGTTCATCCTGCCCGGCATGCTGCTGTTCGTGGCCTGGACGCTCTACCCGCTGATTTACTCGTTGATCATGAGCTTCGCGCAGTGGAACCTGATCAAGCCCAGCCGCTTTGTCGGTTTCGATAACTACGCCCGTGCGCTCAAAGACCCGGTGTTCTGGCTGGCGCTGCGCAACACCCTGCTCTACACCGTTATCACCGTGCCGGGGCAGATGATCCTGGGCCTGGGCATCGCGCTGCTGCTCGACCAGCCGCTGCGCGCGCGGGCCTTTTTCCGCACGCTCTACTACATCC
>LJCR01001956.1 GCA_001399705.1 Kouleothrix aurantiaca | reverse complement strand
CTCCGTGCCTCTGTGCCTCTGTGGTGAATAACTCGGTCGTCGGCGGTCGCGGCTAGAGGTTGAGACCCAGCGCCTGCATCAGCCCGACGCTGAAGGTAAAGCAGCACCAGAAGGTCAGCAGCGCGACCAGGCCAATGCCGGCGGCCAGCAGAATTGGCAGCCAGCGCGCGCGGCCGTGTGCCTGCTCAATGCGCGTCTGCAAGCGGTCAAACGCGACATAGCAGCCATACAGCGTGGCGGTGCAGATCAGTATCATCAGCAGGGGCAGCAGGATCGCAGCGTTCATACATACCAGTTAGGCAGCAGGCAGAAAGCAGTAGGCAGCAGGCGGTCGGCAGTCGGCAGAAGCTTGTGCCGCATCATAGTGCGTAATGCGTAGTGCGTATATTCAAACATCGCTCATGCTTTGCACAAGTTCGCTGCCAAAGCTCCCAACCCCCATCTCCTAACCCCTGCGCTGTCAGCGTTACGGCCGGATGCGGCGCAGGATCGCCGTGAGCCGGTCGTAGTCGTCTTTCAGCAGCGAGGCGACTTCGCGCCCGGCATACACCAGGTAGGCGCGCTCGGCGTCGCCGGGCGGGCGGGCGCGGGCGGCGGCGCGGATCACGGCGGACAGCAGCTCGTCGCTGGGGATCTGGTAGGCGAACAGAATTGTGCGGAAGAAATCGGTGGTTTCGGTGAAGGCCGCCAGCTCGGCGGAATCGCACTCGTAGACGCTGTAGTGCACGGGCGGCGGCTGCGGCGGCAGGTACTGGTAGGTGCGCCCGCCTTCCACAAAGCCTACGGTAATGGCCGAAAACTCGGTTTGCAGCACCTCGGCCAGGTCGGGGTGCTCCTGGTAGATCTCGGCGTCGTACAGCTCACGCCCGCTGTAGGTGCGCCCGCGCACCAGCGCGCGCCCGCCCGGCTCCTTGCTGCCGGTGCGAATTTCGTACACCAGGCCAAACACCGCCATGCCTTCCGAGCGCGCCTGCGCGCGCACCAGCGCGCCAAATGGCGGCGCGGCCAGCAGTTCGTAGGCACCGGCGGTAAAGCTGGTGGTGGTTGATTCGATGACTTCGCCGATACGTGTTGGCATATGTGTCTTGATGTGGTGGCTGAACAGCGCGAATACTTCTTCTAGCTGGCGCGGCGCTATTATAACACGGGCGTTCGCCTGCTGTGCTCTTGCCTGCGGCAGCAAGGTAGAACCGATTATTTCTATGTGCAGATTTTCCGCGCGTAGCACGGAAAATCTGCACATAGAGAAATCGAGTACCAAGGTTCCCGAACTTGATGAGCGGCTGTCGCCTGCGGTGAGCCTGCCGAACCGAAGGCTCAGCAAGCAAACTGCGGAAGTCCCAAGATTAAGAAGGCGATGTGGAATTAGAG
>LJCR01001955.1 GCA_001399705.1 Kouleothrix aurantiaca | reverse complement strand
GGCACCCCAATCGGTGCGCTCGGCATTAGCAGCCGCACACTGCAGGCGTTTGGCCGCCGCGAGCACGATTTCCTCGTCAGCGTGGGTGCACAGGTATCGCTTGGCGTGCAGAATGCGCAGCTCTTCGCACAAGCGCAAGACCAGGTGCAGCACCTTGGCCTGCTCAATCATGTTTCGACAGTTGCGTCTTCAACGTTCAAGGCAGAAGCGATTTACCAGGCTGCCACCGAGGCCCTGGTGCGCGCCACCGGTGCCAGTCAGGTGCGAATCGTGCTCTACGACTATGAACGCGGGGCTGCGACCATCGCAGCCGAGTATGTGCCGACCCCACCCGAACAGGCAAAAAGCATCTACATTCCGTTGCAGAATAACCCTTCAGTGCGCTGGCTTGAACAGCACCGCCAGCCGCTGATTATCTACGATGCGCTGAATGACCCGATTCTGCACCTTACCCACGAGATGTTTCGCGTCCTCGATATTCGCTCGGTAGCGTTGCTGCCGCTGATTGTGAACGATCGCCTGATTGGCGCGGCCGGCATCGATTTCGTTGGCCAGCAGCATCAGTTCAGCGAGCAAGAGATCGAGCTGTGCCAGACCATCGCCAACCAGATGGTGACGGCAATTGAAAATGCACGACTGTTCGGCGCGGCGCAGGAAAGCGCCACCGCGCTGCAGCACAAGGTCAGCGAGCTGGAAACGCTGCTGGAAGCCGCACGCCTGCTGAGCTCGACACTCAACCCGCAGCAGGTGCTCGATAATTTGATGGAACTGGTAGGCCGGCACTTGGCCGTACATACCGTTGCGCTGTGGACCATCTCGGAGAATAATGTGCTTGAGCCGGCGGCTATGCTCGGCATCTCGCCCGAGGTGTCGCAGAAGCTGCGCCCGCCGGTCGGGCAAGGACTCACCGGCCGCGTGGCCGCCAGCGGCCATGCGCTGGTGGTGGCCGATGTCGAGCGCGAAGGCGGGTCGCTTTACCCCGATTTCAACCGCGCAAACAGCTACACGTCGTTTATGGGCGTGCCGGTGAACTATCGCGGCGCGACGATCGGCGTGCTGAGTGTGATGACCATCAAGCGCCGCATCTTCACGCGCGATGAAGAGCAACTGCTCGCCGGCATGGCCGACCAGGCTGCGATTGCCTTGCAGAACGCGCGCCTGTTCGCCGAGCGCGAGCGCCGCATCACCGAGCTGATGACGCTCAACAGTATCAGCGAGTCGATCAACGCAACCTTGGAGCAGAGCGAACTGCTGGATGCGCTGCACCGCGGCATGAGCGACGTGCTCGATACCAGCAACTCGGCAATTGCGCTGTATGACGACCTCACCGAGCGCATAAGTTTCCCGATCTGGTGGGCCGACAATCGCCAGA
>LJCR01001954.1 GCA_001399705.1 Kouleothrix aurantiaca | reverse complement strand
GTTGCACACGCTTCTGCGAATCTTCGTGTCCTCGTGTCTTCGTGGTTACGTTTCTTCCTCGTGCCCTGAAGAAATTCGATTTTGCTGCTACAATACAGGCTGCGGCAGCCGCGTGGCTGTCGCTCCGAGTGTTTGAAGAACAAAAAGGCATGTTAGAAGAACTGTATTTAGTGCGCCACGCCCTGCCCGACCGCGCGAGCAGCATTCCCTACCACACGCCGCCCGGCCCACCGCTCTTGCCGCACGGCCTGCGCGAGGCCGCCGAAACCGGCGCGTGGCTGGTGGGGCGCGGCATCGAGCAGCTGTTTGCGTCGCCGTTTGTGCGCACGCGCCAGACCGCCGAGGCCGTGTCGGCCGAGCTGGGCCTGCCGATCACGTTTACCGAGGCGCTGCGCGAAGGCGCGCCCGGCGAGAAGATGGACCAGATCCGCGCGCGCACCAGCGAGTTGCTGGCCCAGCTCGACGACAGCCCGCTGCGCTGCGTGGCGCTGGTGAGCCACGGCGCGCCGATCCGCCCACTGCTCGAACATACCACCAATATGCGCATCGACCTCAAGCCGCATGTGTACGACAACGGCAACTGCGCGCCGACCGCTGCCGTGTGGCATGGCCGCCGCACCGACGCAGGCTGGGTGTGGGAGCTGGCGTTTCGCCCGACCCAGGCGGCCAGCACGTCGTAACGAAGGCAGAACGATTGAGCCACAGAGCACACAGAGGCCACTGAGTAGAGCGTCAAAACTCGGTGTCCTCCGTGTGCTCTGTGGCTAACTTCTGCACGTTACTGTAGGTTCTCAATCTCTCCTTCGTGTCTTCGTGTCTTCGTGGCTATGGTTCCCCGGCACGGTAGGTCGCGCACATGCCGGTGAGCGGGCAGCCCGCACAGCGCAGGCAGTGCGCCGCGCACTTGCGCGGGTCGACAAACGTGCGCCGCGCGCCGGGCTCCTTCTGGCGCATGCGCGTGGCCAGGCAATGGTGAATGCACTCCTCGACAATCAGCGCGTGGAAGTTGCGGAAGAACTGGGCGCGTGGCGGCGCGACGTCGCGGATGGGTGGGGCAAAGGCCGGCTCATCCAGGCGGGCATCAAGCTCCGGGCCGGCCAGCGCGTCTTCCACCAGCGCCTGAATCGTGTCGTAGGGCGCGCGCATGGCGTCGATGCCCGGCAGCATGCCCAGGCGCCCAAGCAATCGACGCGCATAGGCATCCACAATGAATAAAGGATGCGTGCCGCCATAGAGCATGATCGTGTCGGCGGTTTCGCGGCCAATGCGTGGCAGGGCCAGCAGCTCGGCGCGCAGCGCGGCGCGCGGGCGGGCCAGCAGCGCGCCCACATCTTCGTCGTACTTCGTGGCGAGGTAGCGCGCGATTGCCTGC
>LJCR01001953.1 GCA_001399705.1 Kouleothrix aurantiaca | reverse complement strand
TCAGGGGCGCTGGGCTTTGCGCTGGCGCTCAATATAGCCGAACATATCGCGCCGGCGCAACATGCCCAGAAGCACCGGGCCATCCATCACCGGCAGTTGCTCTTCGCCACTTTCCAGCAAGGTGCGAAACGCCTCGCCAGCGGGCATTTCGGGTGGCAGCGCGTGAATACGGTGCAGCGGCGTCATCGCCTCGCTCACGCGCGTGCGCGCCCATTCGTTGAACTGGAAGCGCCGCAGATTGCGCATGGTGATCATTCCAAGCAGCGGCTGCGGCGCGTCGGCCTCGGGCAGCAGCAGCACCGGGAAGCCCTGATCGACCTGCCCAAGCACATAGCGCCCAACGAACTGGTCGAGCGGCAGTTCGGGCGCAACGGCGCGAAAGCCGCGCTGCATCAGGTCGTGGGCCGAAAGATTGCTGAGTGCGTGCTGCACACTGAAGCGCCGGTAGCCAATGATCGCCTGCCGGGCGAGGAAATAGCCGATCAGGCTGGCCAGGCTCCCGTTCAGCATGTCGCCCGAGCCAAACGTGTACAGCAAGCCAGCAACAAACAGGAGCCAGCCGCACACCCGGCCGGCCAGCGCGGCCACCCAGGCTGCGCCAACCGCGTCGTCGTTCAGGTAGTACAGTACGGCCCACAGAACGCGCCCGCCATCAAGCGGGTAGGCGGGCAGGAGGTTGAACAGGGCTACCACACCATTTGTAAGGGCCAGGTGCAGCGCCAGTGTGGCCAGGGCCGGCACAGGAAAGAGCCACCACAGCAGCCCGCCCAGCAGCGCCAACACCACACTCACCGCCGGGCCGGCCACCGCAACAAGCGCATCGCGAACCGGCTCGGGAGCAGAATCGCCGATCTCGGTGCCGCCGCCCAGCGCGAACAGGGTGATCGCGTGCACGTCCAGCCCGTAGCGCAGCGCCACCAGCGCGTGCCCAAGCTCGTGGAGCACCACCGATGCGCACAGGAGTAGCGCCGCGAAGGCGGCCAGCAGCCATGCGCCGGCCGGCCCTGCCAGCGGCAGGTACATCCAGTGCAGCAGAAACGTGGCAAGCAGCAGCATCGCCAGCCAGCTCCAGCGGCAGCGAATGGGAACTCCCGCGATTGTGGCGATCGTCAGCGTTTGCATAGGCAAAGGTGGGTGCCAAACTAGGCCTGGGCGATGGGCTGGCCAGGCTGCGCGCCCGTATTATACCATTGGAGAATCAAAACGGCGGCCAGCTTTGAAAGCCGGCCGCCGCAAATTTGCCGAAATGATGCCTACCAGCGCGAAGTCGTGCGGCGCTGCTGCTGGAAGCAATCCGAGCAGTACACCGGCTTGTCGCCGCGAGGCACGAACGGCACTTTGGCCTCTTTGCCGCATGAAGCGCATGTGGTGG
>LJCR01001952.1 GCA_001399705.1 Kouleothrix aurantiaca | reverse complement strand
CGCGCCGAGGAAAAGGGCTGGAACGTGCGGGGCATCCGCTCCGGCTGGGCCGGCCTGCTGAACTACAACCCCGAGGCCCCGCCATCCGAGCGCAATCAGTGGATCGAGCCGCTCGACCGCATGAGCGTGCGCACGATCGACCGCTACGGCGGCACGCACCTGCACACCTCGCGCACCAACCCGCAGAAAGTGCGCGCCAAGGATCTGCCGGAGTTTCTGCGCAGCGACTATCCCTTTGGCGAGCAGAAAACCGTCGACTGCACGCCGCACGTGCTGCGCGTGCTCGACGCGCTCGAGCTCGACGCGCTCATCCCAATCGGCGGCGACGACACGCTTTCCTACGGCGTGCGCCTGCACAAAGAAGGCTTCCGCGTGGTCGCCATCCCCAAGACGATGGACAACGACGTGTTCGGGACCGACTACTGCATCGGCTTCTCCACCGCCGTCACGCGCTCGGTCGAATTCATCAACCTGCTGCGCACGCCGGCCGGCTCGCACGAGCGCATTGCCGTGGTCGAGCTGTTTGGCCGCAACTCGGGCGAAACGGCGCTGATTGCCGCCTACCTGGCCGATGTCGATCGCGCGCTGATCTCGGAAGTGCCCTTCGACATCGAGCGGCTGGCCAAGCTGCTGCGCGACGACTACGCGCGCAACCCGAGCAGCTACGCGGTGGTCGTCATCTCCGAAGGCGCGAGCATGCTTGGCGGGCAGGTGGTGGAATATGGGCAGGAAGATGCCTACGGCCACAAAAAGCTCGGCGGCATCGGGCAGATCACCGGCGAGGCGCTAAAGCGACTGACGGGCATCGACGTGCTGCAGCAGCAGCTTGCCTACCTCATGCGCGCCGGCGCGCCCGACTCACTCGACCGCATGGTGGCAACGTCCTACGGCAACCTGGCGATTCAGCAGATCGAGCATGGCTACACCGGCGTGATGGTGGCGCTGCAGAATGGCGTCTACACCACCGTGCCGGTCGACACCTGCACGCAGGGCCTCAAGCGCGTGGACGTCGACGAGCTGTACGACGCCGCGAACTACCGCCCGCGCATCGGCCACCTGCTGGGCAAGCCGATGTTTTTGTATTAACACATTCCAGCGTTACGCGCTGCCTAACTCTGCATTCGGCTGCGGTACGATTGTCTGCGGCAGCCAGGTGTATGCGTTTTTCCGTGCATAGACAAGATTTCGCTTCGCGTCGATCCGCTTTACAATCTGGGAGGTTTGGAGGGCTTTCGCCCTCCAAGCATTTCTTCTTCTGGCAGCTGTCGGCCACGAGTGTGGCCGACAGCTGCCAAAAGGGAGGGTTGCGAAGAGGCTTCGCCTTCCTCGCGCTCACGCCAAAGTCTAAGGTTTGCCACAACCAGATCATAGGG
>LJCR01001950.1 GCA_001399705.1 Kouleothrix aurantiaca | reverse complement strand
GGCGAGCACCTGTCGATCAGCCCGCGCACCGTCGAAACGCACCGCGTCAACCTGATGCGCAAGCTGGGCCTGAAATCGCAGGCCGAGCTGATCCGCTACGCCATTATGCAGAATATCCCCCCTGAACAAGCGCAAGTATAACCCTGCCAGAACCAAGAACCAAGAACTTCATCCCGAGTGGGCCGAAGCGAAGGGCGTATCGAAGGGCGAAAACCAGGAACGGCGAGTAGAAGCTGGCTCGCCAGAAGAAACGAACGATGAGCGGTTGTTTCGCGCGCAGCGCGGGGCAACCGCTCATCGTTCGTTTCTTCTGGGAGTGGGATTCGGGGCAACCAGGCCGCGCACGAACAGTCTTTTCTGGTGCGGCGGCCTAACGCTACATCAGAAAACAAAGCTGGTCGTTATATCTACCTATGTATTTTTCCGTAAGGTATTCCTGTATATTCTGAATCGCAAAATTCAAGGATTTATGGATATACGGGAAGATTTTTTACTGATATTCTCATAAGTAGAAGTAAAGAAGATAGACGATCGAGTGCCACGTGCGTATACCAATTGCCATTTTAGATCAGAATGCCGATTTCCTGCGCTTGCTCACGTATGTCTTACGGGAGCGCGACAGCGAGGAAATTGAGATCATCGCAGCATCGAGCGATATGAACACACTTCTTGCGCAAACAACTCAAGCTCCTGCGGTGGCGCTTATTGGTTTGAGCGTGCCGAACTTAGTCGATGAGCACATGATCAGCCAATTGCGTGTACATTGGCCCTACGTCGGAATTCTTGTCTTAAGCTCGCTCGAGCAGGCAGAATATTATCAGCAGGCCCTGGCGTCGGGCGCCGATGCAGTGATCTCGAAGCTGCAGCTCGCTACCGAGCTTCTGCCAGCAATCCAAAAGCTCTACAACCTACCATCCCGGGAACAGAACGATGGAAACATTGCGTCGGATCAGGGATAAGTGGCCTGCCCGTCAGCAAGCGGCGGGCAGGTGGGAGGTTTTAAACGTGAACACCGCGCTGCGCAAAATCCTGCGAATAGCGGTTTGCAGAACGATTGACCACTCGTGCGCTGGCGAAAAACGCGCTGTAGCGCGGAAAGTGCACATGCCTCCCGCCGACTGCAAACTTGCTGCAGTTGAAGAGCTGACTGCGAAAGGCAAGTTGGTGGCAAGCCTGCCCAGCCACTTAGGTTCACATCACTACAAAAAGGAAGAGCTCCTATGAAATACCGACTTCGCCTGTTTGTCACGGGCTACACCTCGCACTCGCGGCGCGCGATCGAAAACCTGCGCCAGATCTGCGAGCGCGACCTGATCGCAATGTATGAAGCTGAAGTGATCAATATTCTTGAGCACCCACAAATTGCCGAAAACG
>LJCR01001951.1 GCA_001399705.1 Kouleothrix aurantiaca | reverse complement strand
AGCTTCGCAATGCGCCGGGGGCGCGGCCGGGCGCAAGCCTGGCCGCGCCCCCGGCTGTTTCTTGCCCGCGCCCAAAAGGCCTATGCCCAATCTTGGCTCCCGGCTCTGACCTCTGGGTTCTCAGGTCCTTGTTCTTGGCGCTTGGTGAAACTATTTGCTCGCCGGCGGCATCCTGAGCAGCTTGCAGCGCGTAGTGAAAAGCAACAGGTCCTGGTTTTGCCGCTCCTGCTTCGCGGTTCTCAGTTCTTGGTTCTCGGTGCCTGGTTCTGTCAATCGCCTTTTTGGCAAAATTCCGGTATACTGGTGCCACCCACGGTTCCGCAGCCGAGGAGCGACCTATGTATGTGCGCTGGGTTGTTCGTAAGCATAAAAACGCCGACACGGCAAACGTAACCTTCCACGATGCCTACCTCGTGGAAAGCTACCGCGACGGCGACAACACCCCGCGCCAGCGCACGATCTGCTACCTCGGCAACATCCGTCAGATCGACCACGAATTCCCCACCATCGAGCGCGAGCTGTTTCTGCTGCGCGCCGAGCGGATCCTCGCCAGCACGCCCGCCGTCCCGGCCGACGAGCGCGCATCGATCATCGACATGCTGCGCGCCAAAGTGCCGGCGCTCACCGAGGCCGAGGCGATCGAGGCGTTCCGCAACAACATGCGCTGGTACTACCAGTGGCTGCGCTCGCGCGGCGGCAACCCCTCGCGCGATGAGCTGCTGCGCATGCTCGAAAGCTTCGACGAGCGCATCGGCCCGCTGTAGGCGCACCGTTCGAGCTGTGGTACGATAGGGCCTCGTATGCGCATAGTCGGGGGATGCTATGGATCGAACTCGCGTGTGGCTGGGCCCGGCCGGGTGGACAATTGCAGTGTTTGGGGCGCTGGCGCTGCTGCTGGGCGCGGCTGGCCTGCTGGTCCCGCAGATCGTGCTGGCGCTGCTTGGCTTCGCCACCGTGCCGGCCGCCGAGCGGGCAGCTTTCGACTACACCACCGTTTTTCTGATGGCGTCCTCAATGGCCTCGGTGAACATGGGCGTCTACTACCTGCTGGCCGCATTCACCGGGATGCGCCAGTTTTTTGGCTGGACGGTGCCCTTTCGCATCCTGACCTTCTGTGTGTTTAGCCTGGCGGTCGTGTCGGGCTATGCCCCGCCGCGATTTTTTGGCGTGGCTGCCTGGGAACTGGCGGGCGCGCTGGCCACCGGTGCGGCGCTGGCCTACGAGCAGCGGCGCGGTCAGCCGCAGCAGACCTCATCGGCGCAGGGGTGATCGGTAGCGCTCATCGGCATGCGTGAATCGCGCCCAGCGGGTCGGCAAGCTGGCCGAACCACAGGGCCGCATAGCCGTTGTAAGCGCCCACGCCCATTGCCTGCC
>LJCR01000195.1 GCA_001399705.1 Kouleothrix aurantiaca | reverse complement strand
CACTGGAGGAGGCGGGCGGAGTGGTGGTGCACCTGGAACAAGTGTATGCGGACGCGGCGATGGGAGGACGCGACGGGGCGAAGGGCTGGCAAATCGTCGCGCAGACTCTCGACCGTGCCATGCGTGCAGCATGCCCTTGATAGACTGAGTCACAGCGCGGTCTTGCGCGCGACCGATCTGCACGGCAGCTGGGATGCCTATGCGCGCAATTGCGATCGCTCATCGTGCTCGGTCCTCGCTCGGCAGCAGATCGGATCCTTCCAAGTCTTCGAATAGAGGCAACTGTGGCGACGAATCAGCCGCGCGCTGACGCAGCCGCTTGCGCTCCTCCGCCTCAAGCTCCTTGATGCTCTTCTTGGGTCGCGCGAAACAGGTTTGCTGCCAGCTCGGTCGCGCCCGTGTAGTCGAGGATGTGATCCGCAAGCTGGCCGCGCAGGTACAGCCGACGCTGCTCTTCGTTCAGCCCGGCCAGCGCCTCAGCCTCCGCAACGTCCTGCCGGCGCGTCTGCACTGCGAAGTATGTCTGTCCGAGCGCGACAATCTCCTTCTCTGGATCGGCGTTCTGGATACTCAGGTAGCAGGCGTAGGGCGAGCGCTGATACTCTTTGGTTTTGCGACGTGCGCCGGAACCAATCGTGGCCATTGTGCTGATCTCAGCACAACGGTCGGCGGGAGCCTGTCCACTGTTCCGCGCGGCACCGATCGCGCGCTCGATAAATACGTCCGCTCAAAGCCTTGGACCCGTATGATTCACAAAGGTACGGTGATACACGCCGCTCGTGCCAAAATCATCACGGTTTCTGCTATAATACATAATCCGTGATGATTATGAAGTGCTATGACATTCGCTATCCATCTCGACCCGCGCCTTGCGCGCCGACTTGAGGAAAAAAAAGCTGCGCTCGACCTGCAGCGCCCGCTGCCACCGGCGATTGTGACCAAGCTGTACGCAGATTTGCGGGTGCGGCTGACCTACCACTCAAACGCGATCGAAGGCAACACGCTCGATCTGAGCGAGACGCAACTCGTGATTGAGCATGGCGTGACGATCGGCGGGCACACGATGCGCGAGCACTTGGAGGCACGGCACCATGCCGATGCCTACAGGCTGCTGCTCGATTTGGCGCGCGATCACGCGGCACTCGACGAGACGGCGATCTGCGCGCTGCATGCCCTGGCACTGCGCGACCTGGTGGATACGCCCGGTCACTACCGAACAGGTGCTGTGTTCATCAGTGGCTCGGAGTTCCGCCCGCCGCACTATTCGCAGGTGCCGCAGCTGATGCGTGACCTGGTAGCCTGGATCGCGACCGAAGGGCACACCTACGAGCCGATTATCCGCGCGGCGCTGACGCATGAGATGTTTCTGGCTATTCACCCGTTTCTCGACGGCAATGGGCGTACGGCGCGGCTGCTGCTGAATTTGCAGCTCATGCGTGACGGCTACCCGGCGACGCTGCTGCTCGCTGGGCGTCGGCCACGCTACATCAGCGCGCTTGAGCAGGCGCACCATCACCAGTACAGTGCGCTAGTCAACGTGATTGGGAGCGCGGTCGAGGCCGGGCTGAACATGTTTTTGGAGGCCTGTGCAGCCGTGCCCGACCAGATGCAACGCACGCTGCGCGAGGTGGCAGATGTGTGCGAGATCGACGCTGACTACCTGGGTTGGCTCCTGCGGGAAGGGCGTATCGGCGGGCAGAAGCGCGGCGGGCGTTGGTATACAAGCGAGGCAGCGGTGCGCCGCTATCAGCAGGAAGTCGCCGAAGGCACCGTGCCGCGCGGGCGACCGCGACGCAATCCAGCAAGGCAGTAACGAAAGAGGAGAACAGCTGCCTTGCTGCGGCACATTCGTCTTCCCGCCCAGGCGCGGCGGCGGACAGGATCGAGCAAGGAGGCAAGCTGCACTGCAGCGGTCGACTGGAGATGGATCGACGTGCTGAGTGCCTGCCAGAGCGAGAGACCAAAACCGCTCTACCGCCGGCTGCCCTGCTCCAGCGCCTCACGCACCTGCTGGTGATCCAGCTCGGCATAGCCCTGGGTCGAGCGAATATCGCGATGCCCCAACACGCGCTGGACAATCTCCAGGGGCTGCCCCTGCCGCACCAGCTCCGTGCCTCGCGTATGCCGAAGCTGGTGGAGCGTGTACCGGGGCTGTGGTGTGCCATCAACCTCGTCCGCTAATCCAGTTCGCACACAGAGCTGCGTCCATTGGTAGTGCGCCGATGCATAGGCGACGCGCGTTCCACGGTTGGAGCGAAAGAGCGGGCTATAGCCTGGCTGGACTGCACGCTCCTTCAGCCACGCGCGCAGACCGCGCAGACTCTTTGGCGTTGCGTTTGCGCCCAGCGGCGCAATCCGCTCACTGCCGTTTTTCGGTTCGCGAATGCGCAGCCCTTCGCGCCCTGGCTCAAGCAGCACGTCATCGAAGTTCAGCGCCAGCACTTCGCCAATGCGCATGCCAGTCTCGCGCAGCAGCGTGAAGATCAGGCGGTACGGCTTCGGCGCTGCAGCAATCGCCGCATCAATAGTCGCAAGGTCACTCCGACGCTCGACTGGGCGCGGCAGCCGCCGCGTGGCTCTCCGAGGTGTCTCCCGATCGCTCATCGGGTTGGCTGCGCACAGACCCTGCCTCTTCGCCCATCCGAAGAACCGTTTCAGACTCGCTGCCCGTCGGGCGATCGTTGCAGGCGACGCGTCACCAGCTGCCAGAAATGTGTCAATCTGCTCCAGACTGATCTGATCAAGCGGGCCTGCTAGGTGCTGCGCTGCCTGCTTCAGATCGGAGCCGTAGGCAATGCACGTGTTGGGGCGGAACCGACAGTGCTCCAGCTCGGCGATAAACAGATCAAGCGTGTCGGCGATGGTTGTCATGGGAGCTCCACGCAGCAGAAAACCTGTCCAGGCAATTTTGCCCTATAATTCCGGATTTTTCAATCGCTCGCGCAAACAGCCTACAGCGCCGCTTTCAGGAGAGCATTGGTATGTTCAAATATAACACGCATTGTAGGGCAAAATCGCGATCTGCATCAATTGTGCAACGTACGAGAAACTGAAGGGGTACTTGCGCGTGCGTTCCGTCGTTTCAATCCAGGAGTGTGATCATTATATTTTACGGAAATTCCTAACCCGTTACTGGAGCAACGAACTATTGCATCTATTCAATGTTCTACGCTTGGCTGTCTTACCTACGTTTTCAGTCTATATCGTACAATCAATAAGAAGTGTATTGAAATTTGTACGATATATCAAGATTTGATGCAATATAAGGATGGATAGGAGTAATTTAGTTATAAAACAGCCAAGAAACATATCTATACGCCCGACACTTCTTTGATATACTCGCTGTGACCATCGCCAGGCTGTGGCATAGTGCCTGGACACAACGAATGTGAGTCGCATACGGAACAAAGAATCAGCACGACATCCGAACCAAGATCAGCGTGTGAACACCATAGCGAAGCGCAGGAAGCGGTTGCTCGGCGCCCCCAACGCAGTGCCAAGTCATCCATGAACACGAACCACTCGTCCGGAGATGAAAAACATGAGCGATATGACTGCGATGCTGGCGCATGACCTCAATAACCTCTTGACCGGCATTGCGAGTATTATTGCCCTCGATATGCAGATGCTGTCACCAGACCACGAGCTCTATCGCGATCTGGCGTCGATCAGCCATGCGACGAGCCAGGCCGCGACGCTCATTGGTCAGCTGCGCACGCTCACACAGCCGCTGCCCTTTGCGCCCCGCGCCCTTGGTCTGAACGCCCTGGTTCGGCAGCTCGCACATTTTATTGAGCGCTTGCTCGGGCCGAACATCACCGTTGCTCTGGCACTTGCGCCAGAGATCGCGCTGGTTTGGGGGGATGCGAGCCAGCTGGAGCAGGTCGTTCTGAACGTAGTAATCAACGCGCGCGCTGCGATGCCGGGTGGTGGGCAGCTCCAGATCAGCACAACGAATCTGGCCGCTGATACTGCAATGCCGCTGCCGGATGCCAGGAAGGCTGGCGCGTACGTGCGGCTGAGCATCAGCGATACCGGTCTGGGTATGGACGCAGCGACCCAGGCGCGGATGTTCGAGCCATGCTTTACCACCAAGACGCCTGGTCGTGGCTCAGGTCTCGGGCTTGCAAACTGCGCCGCGATCATTCAGCAGCACGGTGGAAATATTCAGGTCGAAAGCTGTCTGGGACACGGCACGACCGTGACAATTGACCTCCCATGTCGTCCTATTGACGAGGAGCGAGACTTGGGCTGACGAGCAAGACTGCTTGTGCAGCTTTCCGTTCAGCTGCCAGGGCAGTATCAAGAAAACGATGCAGAAAGCAAAGAAGAGTTTCTGCATTGTTCTCACTAAACCCTAGTCCCTATTCCCTGCGCGCTCACGCGCACGAGATTAGCAAGAAAATCATGATTCCACCACATATTGTCCTGATCATCGATGATGATGCATTGCTGGGGCACTCGCTGATGCGCCTGGCTGAGCGAACATTTCCAGGCTATCAGTGCGTTTGGGCACGTGATGGAGTTGCGGGTGTCGCGCTGGCACACCAGCACGCCGCGCAGTTGCGCTTGGTGGTTCTGGATATTGCCATGCCCTGCATGGACGGCAACCTGGCCGCCGTGCAGATCCGCACGATTGCGCCACACGTTCCAATCCTGCCATTCAGCGCACACGAGCAGTCCTGGCCGATGCTGTTGGAGTTGGGCTGTGTACCGCCGCTCCGCAAACACCCCGATATGGTGCGCTCGCTGCCTCGGCGTATGCAGCAGGCGATCGCAAGCGAGGTTGCCCCCTTGCCCGATCGCTCGTGGATTCGAGCACAACGCCAGAGTGGCGATCTCCTGCTAGAGCAGGCGCAGCAAATGGCAGAACCCAGCGTTCCGCCACCTGCAGATAAGGTTGAGCGCGCGCTGATGTGGCTCGACAAGTACTGCGGTCGCTTTCCTACGCCGGCCCGCGAGGTGCTACAGGCGCGCAAGCTGCTTCGCGAAGCCTGCAAGACACATGAGTAGTCTCGCCGAAGAAGGAGATTATCGACGATTTGGCGCTGGGGATGGAACAGGGGAGCTTTCGGATACTCAACGACGCGGGGCAGCTAGGGGAGCTACTACGCTTTGAGCGGACGCGGCTGCAAGGCAGGCTATAGCGCTATGCGACGGTGGGCTGCATCTGAGAGTGTGGCGGCGATAACGTCGTCGGAGTCTGCGGGCACGGAGCGGGAAGCCCCCGGCGGCCACGCGGCCTGAGCGACCAGCGCTCAAAGAGAGGCAGGGGCGAAGTTGTGGGCGGCCACGCGGCCCGAGCGACCTGGTCTCAAAGAGAGGCAGGGGCGAAGTTGTGAGCGGCCACGCGGCCTGAGCTCAAATTAGCACGGCCAAGCGCGCCTAGCTCGCCAACCGCAGGGCCTGAATGCGATCGAGCCGGAAGG
>LJCR01001949.1 GCA_001399705.1 Kouleothrix aurantiaca | reverse complement strand
GTAGTAGCCCGCCAGAATGTTCGACACCACGCCGTGCGCGCCCAGCCCCAGCGCCAGCCCAATCGCCAGGCCAAACGCCGCAATCGCAATCGTGATCGCGGTGACCAGAATGGCCGTGTCGACGCCAAGCTGGCCGAGCGCCAGCACCACCACAAACAGGCTGATCAGATACTGCACCACGCGCCCAACGCGCGCGGCATAGGTCAGCCCGCTCACCGCGCCGACATTGCTGATCAGGTTGCCCACAAACTGCGCCGCCACCCCGCCGAGCAGGAAAATAATCACGGCGGCGATGATGTTTGGCAGAAAGCTCACCAGCCGCTCCAGCAGCAGCGCCACCGCTTCCAGCCCCATCAGGCGCGTCGAGGTGATCAGGAACGACAGCAGCAGAAACGTGAAAATCGTCTGCGCGATGATCCACGAAAGCGGCGTTTTCACGCCCAGGCCGCGCAGCGAGCCGGTGATACCCGTGCGCTCGATCAGCGGATCGAACTTGAGCTGTACCAGGATGGTGCGCACAATCCAGCGCACCAGCCGCGCGATCAGGTAGCCGATCAGCAGGATGATCAGGCCGTTCACAAGGTTTGGGATGAAATTGATGATGTCGGTGACGATCTTGACAAGAGCGTCGATCACGACTTGGAAGTTCATGAGTCCTCCTGCGCGCAGGCGGCGTTTAGGCCGGTGCGGCGGCCGGTTCGGGGCCGGGCAGCAGACTAAACAGCAGGTTCAGCAGCTCGATCAGCGTGCGGCCAATGCCGGTGAGGCCGAGATCAAGCAGATCGAGCAGCGTGCGGTCTTCGCGGATGCGCGCCATCAGGCGCTCTTCAAAACCGTCGGGAACAGCGATCTCGGTGGCTTGCAGGCGGTGCATAAATGCGCGCACGCGCCGTGCGATCATCACTTCTTCGGCGGCGGCGGGGTTGGCGGCCAGCCAGGCATCCCATTCGGGGCCGGCCAGCAGCCCTTCGGCCAGGTCGGCAAGATTCGCTTCAAAATCCTCAGTTGCCATGAAATCTCCTGATTTGCGGGCATTGTTCACGCATCGCCGCCGAGCGAGCCAATCTGTTTTATGCCCGGGCAAACCTGCTCGAGCAGCTGTTGAAATGCCAGGCGCGCGCGGTGAATGAGCATTTTCACAGCGCTAAGCTTCACCGAAAGCATGTCGGCGATCTCCTGGTAGGGCCGATCTTCGATATCGCGCAGGATGAGCGCGGCGCGGCCAGTTTCGTCCAGCTCGCGCAGGGTTTTTTCCAGGCAGGCCCACAGCTCGCGGCGCAGCACAGCCTGCTCGGGCGTGGGCAGGCGCGTGTCGGCATAGCGCGGCTCATCACGGGTGTCGTCGTCCTCAGAAGGCGTCAGCGAGGTAGTTTG
>LJCR01001948.1 GCA_001399705.1 Kouleothrix aurantiaca | reverse complement strand
GTAGTCAGCAGCGGGTATGCGCTGGCCGGTGGGTAGCGCGTTCGCGCGGGAGCGCGCGGTGGTGGCGGCGAAGCCGACCGCTTTGGCTTCTGGCGCACACAAAAAAAGCCGACGCCGAGCCGAAGCCCGACGCCGGCGAACTGCCTAGCGGCAACGAAGCGCGGGCCGACCCTGAGCGCGACGGAAGCGGCGAACTGGCAACGAAGCACGCACCTGGGCAATGGCCGTGACGTGAACGCAACCGGCAGCGCTGAACTGAAAGCCGCGCGTGACGAACGCGAACACGGCCGCCGACGTGCGAGCCTGGCCGAACGAGAACACGAACGCGCCGGCGCGAGGCGAAAGCGGGGTGCTGGAAACGAGAGAGCCGCCGTTGTTGGCTGCAAAGAGCCGAACTGATGAGAGAAGCATGACACAACCCCTGAGCGAAAAGACGAAAACGCTGCGACACAGCGCCGCAGCTACGTGCAGCACAGCGCCCGAGCACGCCGCAGGCCGGCCGCTTGCGAGTCCGCAGCGCGTCCGCGCTGGTGCCGGGTGCTATGCTGAGAAGTACTGCGCGCATACCACTTTCAATTTGCAGATCGATAATCTCCACCTTGCTGCCAGCAGGCTTGCTGCATTGCTGAGCGCGCGAGGCAGGCGGCCGAATCAATTGCCGTGCGCGGGTGCGCAGCAGCGATGCGCGGCGCTGTGGCTCGGGATGGTTCGGCGTGTGGCTGATTGGTACGAGCGAATTCGCAGAAAGTTAGATTTTTTCTCCCTGAATAGTGCGAGTGAATTCGCAAATAGTGCGAGTGAATTCGAAGAACGTTGTAGTTTTTTCCCCCAATAGTGCGAGTGAATTCGCAAATAGTGCGAGTGACTTCAAGGTGAATACCTAGTACAGGCATGGACTGTTGAGCTATTGTTGTAAAGCGTTTGGCATGAGAATATATCAGCGTCAGCAGCGGCATCAACGCGCGACATTGGGTGAGAACAAGGCTTCTCCCTGGTGTCGCGCTTTTTAGTGACGATGAACACAGCAACGCAGCACAACAATATCGGCAACATCGAGGACTACGGAAGCGATGGCTATGTCTACGTGCGCGGCGACCTGCAGCGGTATCAGACGAAACGCGTGCGGACGATCCTGCCGATGGAGGGCGAGAGTAACGCCGCGTTTGAGCTGCGCATGCATGGTCTGGCGCTGCAGCTGCTGGCGCGCGCCGAGATCTACAGCGTGAGCACAGATATCGACCGCATGAACGGGTCGCATGTGAAATGCACGATCACGATTGTCGAGGCGCCGCGCGCTGCACCGATTGCGCCGGATCACCGGCCAGCTGGCGGGCGCTGGAGCGGGCGGGGGGCGCGGGGCGGACGGCAGTAGGT
>LJCR01001947.1 GCA_001399705.1 Kouleothrix aurantiaca | reverse complement strand
GTGGATTGGATCGGTTGAGAGCAGATGAATATTGGCGACGTGCAGATGGAAATCGAGCGCGGGGCCGCAGACCGGGCAGGCGTTTGGCTGCGCGTGAAAGCGGCGATCGAGCGGGTCGGCGTACTCGGCCGCGCAGGCCGGGCACATCGGGAACACGCGCATGGTCGTTTGGGCGCGGTCGTAGGGCACATCCTGCACAATCGTGAAGCGCGGGCCGCAGTTGGTGCAGTTCGTGAAGGCATAGCCAGCGCGCCGGTCGGTCGGGTCGAGCAGCTCGCGCAAACAATCGTCGCAGGTGGCGCTGTCGGGCGCGATCAGCGTGCGGCGCTCGGTGCCGGCCTGGCTGTGCGCGATTGCAAAGCTGTGCTCGCCCAGCGGCGGCAGTGCCTCGCACGCCACCCGGTCGATGCGCGCCAATGGCGGCGGCTGCTCGCGCAAGGCGCGCTCGAACGCCTCAAGGTTGGCGGGCGCACCTTCGATTTCGATCGTCACGCCGGCGCTGTCGTTGAGGACGAAACCGCCCAGCCCGCAGCGCAATGCCTGGCCGTACACAAATGGCCGGAAGCCAACGCCCTGCACGACGCCCTGAACAGAGATTCGTCGCCGCTCGATTGTCGATGCTACAGCAGTCATGGCCTTGCCCTACAGCTCGTCGCGGCGCGCCAGCAACCAGTCGGCAAGGTCGCCAATACCCTGGCGCGAGCGGCACGAAACCTCGAAGATCGGCGCACTGGGATTGAGCGCGCGCACCGTTTCGTAGAAGAACTGGCGCTCGAAATCCACCAGCTCGATTAAGTCAATTTTATTCAACACAATCACGTCGCTCACTGCAAATATTTCGGGGTATTTGACCGGCTTGTCGTGCCCTTCGGCGGCGCTGAGCAGACACAGCTTCAGGTGTTCGCCCAGCGCCCAGTGGGTCGGGCAGACCAGATTGCCGACGTTTTCGACCACCACCAGCTCAGCGCGCGCCAGGTCGAGGTCGTCGAGCGCGGAGCGAATCATACCGGCTTCGAGGTGACAGTTGCCGCCGGTGTTGATCTGCACCGCGTCGACCGCGCCCGCCGCCAGCACCTTGCTGG
Source organism: Kouleothrix aurantiaca (assembly GCA_001399705.1). Taxonomy (GTDB): domain Bacteria; phylum Chloroflexota; class Chloroflexia; order Chloroflexales; family Roseiflexaceae; genus Kouleothrix; species Kouleothrix aurantiaca. The sequence goes on along the minus strand of LJCR01001947.1, from coordinate 293 downwards.
TGTCGATACTGCCCGCAATATCGCCCTCGATCACGGCGACGCGCGCCCGCTCGCGCAACGCCTCGATCAGCCGAATGATCAGGCTGGTTTTGCCCGCGCCCGGCCCGGCGATCAGGTTGATGGACAGGGTTTGCGCCTCGGCAAAGCGCTGGCGATTGAGCGCGGCAGCCACATCGTTGCTTTCCAGCAGGCTGCGGCCGACTTCGATCAGTTTGACATGCGGCGCGGCAAGCGTGTCAGTCATGTTTCGATCTCCATATTCTCGATCACCAGCTCGCGGCCATCGCGGGCGC
>LJCR01001946.1 GCA_001399705.1 Kouleothrix aurantiaca | reverse complement strand
GCTCAAACGCCTCGCCGACGCCGAGCGCGATGGCGACAATATCTACGCGGTAATCCGTGGCATTGGCGGCTCGAGCGACGGCAAGGGCAAAGGCATCACCGCGCCCAACCCGGTCGGGCAGGTACTGGCCGTGCAGCGCGCCTGGCACGACGCCGGGCCCGACCCCGCCACGGCGACACTGGTCGAGGCGCACGGCACCAGCACCCGCGTCGGCGACGTGACCGAGGTCGAAAGCCTGAGCAAGGTGTTTGCCAGCGCCGAGCGCGGCCGGATCGCGCTTGGCTCGGCCAAAAGCAACATCGGCCACCTGAAGGCCGGTGCCGGCGCGGCGGGCCTGCTGAAGACCGTAATGGCGCTGCATGACAAGGTGCTGCCGCCCACGCTCAACTCCGAGAAGCCCAACCCGAACATCAATTTCGCCGCGCTGCCGTTCCGCCTGAACCACGAAGCGCGCGAGTGGGAGCGCCCGAGCGGCTTTCCGCGCCGCGCCGGCGTGAGCGCCTACGGCTTCGGCGGCACCAACTTCCACGTCGTGCTGGAAGAATACGTGCCGGGAATGCTGAAAGCCGAAGAGCGCAAGCAGTTCGCGGGCGCGACAACCGACGACCGACGACCGACGACCAGCGCCTCGACATCAACTGCCCCGTCGTCGGTGGTCAGTGGTCCGTCGTCGGCGGCGAAGCCGCCCATTCGCGGCATCCTCGCGCTGGGCACCGACACGCCGGTGGCGCTGAAAGATGCGCTCGACGCAGCGTTCCGCAAGGTTGAAGGCGGCTGGACGCCACCGATCGCCGCGCCCGAGCCCGCCACCCTGCGCGCCCCCGAGCGCCTGGTGATCGACTTCGGCACGCACGACGAGCTGCTGGCGGCGCTGCCCGGCACGGCAATTTTCCACTTCGCCGGTCATGGCGTTTTCACGCGCCAAATGGCCGACCAGCCCGGCACCTATACTGGCACGGGCGCGCTGGCCTTCTATGACCAATCGGTTGATGCCGAGCAGCTTGGGATTAATTTGCGCGGGCAGAGCGTGCGCCTGGCGGTGCTGGGCGGCTGCGAAACCGGCCGCCGCGATGGCGTGAATGTGTGGAGCGGCGTTGCGCCCGCGCTGGTGAAGCAGCAGATCCCGGCGGTGATCGCCAACCAGCTGCCAATCAAGGATGCCTGCGCGATTGCGTTCAGCAAGCAGCTCTACGGCGCGCTGGCGGGTGGTCTGCCAATCGAGCAGGCGCTGGCGGCCGGGCGCGTCGCCGCCTACAACGCCGACAAGGAAGGGCGCGACTGGGGCGTGCCGGTGCTGTATATGCGCGACGCCGACGGCGTGCTGTTTGCCGCCACTGGCGCGGGCGCGCAGGCTGCCGCCGCGGCGCATGCCGTGC
>LJCR01001945.1 GCA_001399705.1 Kouleothrix aurantiaca | reverse complement strand
CATCCGGCGCGGAAGGTGGCGACTCGGTTGTGCCGTTCGACCTGACGCTGCCCGACGGGCGCGTGCTGCCCAAGCCCGGCAACCTGTTTGGCGTTACCGAAAGCACGCTGTGGGGCCCCTACGCCGAATTCACTGCCAAAGACGTGACCATGGACGTGGATGGCGACGGCACGGCCAGCCTGGGCGACGTGCTGCCCGACGCAAACGTGCTCAAGGCCGCCGCCGACGCGCTCGACAGCAACGTCAGCCAGCTCGAAGGCAGCGCGCAAGCCTGGCAGCCCACCGACTCGGATGCCTTCACCGCGCTGGTGGTGATTGTGCCAACCATGAACGAATATTTCGACTCGTGGAAGAACTCGCGCTTTGTCGCGGGCGACACGAGCACACAGCGCGACTTCGTGGCGATTTCGCGCCTGGCCGATATTCAGGATATTCTTTCGGGCTTGCAGGTGGTGTATGGCGAAGTCAGCCCGCAGGTGGCGAATGTCGATGCCGCGCAGGCGGCGCAGGCCGGCCAGCGCCTGAACGACCTCAAGGCGTTTGTGGCCGATGTCTACCAGCAGGAGCAGGGCGGCAAGCGCTTCTCGCCCGAAGAAGCCGACCTGCTTGGCGCTGAGGCGCAGAACCGCGCGACCGCAATTGCCGGCCAGCTCACCCAGCTTTCGGCCCAGCTCAATGTGCCGCTGCAAGGACAATAAGCCATGCGCCGCTTGCCACTAATTTTGCTCGCGCTCGTGCTGCTGCTGGCCTACGCGCCCATCACCAGCGCGGCAACAATCGCGCCCGCCCAGGCCGCCGAAACCGTGCGCGCCGAGCTTGTGCGCGCCCAACTCGCGCTCGCCAGCGACCCGGCCCGCGCCCAACGCGCGCTCGACGCCGCCCAGAGCGCCTACGCCGGCACGCTGGCCGGGCCATTCGGGAGCACCCTGCCCGCAATCGACGAGCGCGCCCGCGCTGGCTTCGCCGCCGCGCAAAGCGCGCTCGAAACTGCCGACGCCCCGGCCTTTGCGGCAGCGCGCGCCAGCACATGGGCCGCGCTGTTGGCCGGCGGCTACGGCATGGTCGAACACGCGCTGGCCGCAAACGACGCCGCGAGCGCCCAAAGCTGGCTGCCGCTGCGCGAGTTCCGCCACGCCACGCGCTTTTCGCGCCCCGACTCCGACGCAACGCTGGCGGTGGCTGCCGCCGCCGCTGGCACGCGCCCGGCCGCCGAAGCGCTCGACGCCGTGCGCGCCGACCTGCTCGACACCTATCAGGCCCGTCTGACCGAGGCCATGCACGACCTGAGCACTGCCGACGCGCAGGGCTTTGCTACGCGCCGCAGCGAAGCCGCCGCCCTGGCCGATGGCTACTTCGCCATTCTTGCGCCGGCCTACGC
>LJCR01001944.1 GCA_001399705.1 Kouleothrix aurantiaca | reverse complement strand
GGCGGCGGTGCGCCTCAATCATGCCCAGCGCGGCGTCGACCGCCTGAATCGCCGATTCTTCGGGGTCGATTGGCTTGGCAAGCTGGGGCGCGCCAAACACCGCCATAATACCATCGCCAATATACTTGTCGAGCGTGCCGTGGTAGCTGAAGATCACCTCGGTCATTTCGTGGAAATATTCATTCAGCAGATCCTGCACATCGCGCGGCGAAAGCGTTTCCGACAGCGAGGTGAAGCCCTTCACGTCGGCGAACAGCACCGAGACGATCAGCTCCTGCGGCTCCCAGAGCTGGCCGTGCTGCACGAAATAGCTTGCCATCATCTGCGCGACGTTGGGCGACATAAAGCGCTCGAAATTCTGGCGCAGCTGCGCCTGCTCGCGCAGCGCTTCGGTCAGGCGCGCGCGCTCGATGTGGATGGCGGCCAGGTTTGCTACCGCCGCCAGCAGGTCGCGCTGGTGTTCGTTAAATTGCTCACGCCCCGGTGAGTCGACATAAATAAGCCCGGTGGCGCGGCCTTCGCTGATCAGGGGCGCGCAGATCGCCGAGCGGATGTTCGCGCTAATAATGCTTTGCGAGCCGGCAAAATCGAGCCGCGCATCGCGGGTGAGCACCGCCTCGTTCGCCTCGACGGCCTTGCGCGTGAGCGTGGAGCTGAGCGCGACATCGCCGGTGGTGGGCGGCTGGATGATCATCGGCACCAGCTCGTCGTTCTTGCGCAGCAGCAGCATGCTGCGCTGGGCCGGCACGGCGCGCTGCACTTCTTCCATAACCGCATCCAGGAGGTCGTGCAGATCGAGGAAGCTGTTGAGGCGCTTGCTGATGCGGTAGAACTCTTTCAGGTCGAGCACCAGCTCCGGCAGCTCGCCCGAGCTGACCTGCTTGCCCTCGGAGGCGAGCGGGAAGTACTGGTTGTCGTCCAGCACCACGCTTTGCGCGGCGCGATCTTCAAAGCGAATTTCGAACGGCCCGACCTGCAGCACATCGCCGTCGTGGAGCAGCTCTTCCTTCACGCGCAGGCGATTGACCGAGATGCCGTTGCGGCTGCCCAGATCGAGTGCCCACGTTTCGCGGCCACGCAGCTGCACGCGGGCGTGGTGGCGCGACACGATGACGTTGTTGAGCACAATATCGTTGTCGAGCGCGCGGCCAATCTGCAAACCGCGCTCGTTGAGCGCGAAGGTGCGCTTGTCGCCGTTGATGGTGACGGATAATCGGGCCATGCCCCGCTCCTTGGTGGTGGTAGTGCGCTGCGTAGCACGCGGGAATTTGTTGCCTGGGCTCCCACAAGTATAGCAGACCGATCCGGCGAGGGCAAGCATTTGGCGCAGCAGAATGGCATACGACACAGCTTCGTAGCTGGGGCGCCGCAGCGCGCGG
>LJCR01001943.1 GCA_001399705.1 Kouleothrix aurantiaca | reverse complement strand
GGCCTACAGCCAGCGCACCGGGCTGAGCACCGTCGGCAGCAGCTGGTCGGAAGTCACCGCCGTCAAGTACGACGCCGACGACCCCGACTACCGCGACTACTATTCGAACTCCAGCGGCGGCGCGGGCCTGACCACCGGCCGCATCACCGGCCTGGCCGCCGACAATGCCGGCAATGTCTACGCCGCTGGCGCGATGGGCGGCGTCTGGCGCTCGACAACGGGCGGCGGCAAATGGACGCCGATTGCCGACGCGCTGCCGTCACTCTCGTCGGGCGACCTTGAGCTTGGTGCCGACGGCGCGCTCTGGTTCGCCACCGGCGAGGCCAACACCGGCGGCACCAGCTATGTCGGCTCGGGCGTGTACCGGCTCGCCAACCCCACCAGCGGCAAGTTCTCCCCGTCGAACCGCGTGGGCGGCACCGAGCTGGAGTCGACTACGATCAACTCGCTGCGCTTCACCAAGACGCGCGTGTACGCTGCGAGCTTGCGCGGTGTGTGGTATCACGCCATTGGCGCGGGCGCGAACCTGTCGAGCGCGTGGACGCTGGCCTACGCGCCCAACCCGGGCTACCTGCCAAAAGACCTGCAGCAGTACTCGACCACGCAGACCGGCTTTGGCACGATCACGACGGCGGGCAACAGCAACGCTGCCTACAAAAATATCGTCAACGACGTCGCGATCGACCCGAAGAACGAGCAGCACATCATCGCGGCGATCGGCTGGCGCAGCGGCGACACCTACAACGGCTTCTATGAGTCGAACGACAATGGCGTGAGCTGGGCGAAGATCAACCCGCAGGGTGGTATCGACGCGACCGATATTGGCTACGTCAACTTCGCGTTCTCCAAGAGCGGCGACAAGCTGTATGCGATCAACCAGTCGCCGCGGCTGCTGAACAAAGGCACCGGCACGGTCAACAGCTACCTGGATGGCATCTATGTCTCGAACACCGGCAACCCGGCCGGCCCGTGGAGCAAGATCGCCGAATCGACCAAGCTGGCGAACTCGGGCTCGGCGCTCAAGCAGGCAGTCGGTGGCAAAGGCTACGGCCCGGGCATCCAGGCATGGTACAACCAGTTCATCATTGTCGACCCGAACGACGCAAACCACGTGTATGCCGGCCTTGAGGAAGTGTACGAGACCAAGGACGGCGGCGCGAACTGGTCAGCCGTCGGCCCGTACTGGAACTTCTACTTCTCGTGCTGGAACCAGAATATTCTGTACCCGCCGAATGGCGCGAGCGGCGCAAACGGCTGCCCGCAGACCACCCACTCCGACCAGCACTCGGTTGCGATCGGCACGGTTAGCGGCAAGCCCTACGTCTTTGTCGGCAACGACGGCGGCGTGTATCGCCGGCCGCTGAATGGCGCGGTCAACGC
>LJCR01001942.1 GCA_001399705.1 Kouleothrix aurantiaca | reverse complement strand
GTATAGATCTGCGTGAGGGTGGCCAGGTAGGCAGCATAGGCATCGGTGCGCTGCTCGCCGGTAAGCACGTTTTCCATTTCATCATGCGCCATAAACGGCGGCGAAGTCATGCTGAAATCAAACCGCGGCAGGTCGTAGCCAGCTATCTGCCGGGCGTCGCCGTGGCGCAGGCGCTGCGGGTGCGCCAGCAGCGTGCGGGCATAGCGCACGCGCCGCGCGTCGGCCTCGACGCCGTAGCCAGCGCGATCCATGGCCTCGCAGGCAACAAGTGTGGTGCCATAGCCCGCGAACGGGTCGAGCACTGCGTGCCCGGGGCGGGTGTACTGGCGCAAAAAGGTCGCAACAAGCTCTTCGGGGTAGCGCAGCTCTTCGTCGCGGAATTCGTCCGGCAGGCGAATGCGCTGCTGATTTTTCAGGCGTAGTAGGGTGCGCATGCGAGTTATTTCCAGGTAAGCGCGGCACGTTTCGCACAATACTTGCTCGGGCGCGCGCTGTCAATATTTTTGCCTGCGGCCAGGTTAACCCACACCTGCTACAGCAAGCCGTAGAAGGGTGTTTTATCGGGCTGGGTACGGTATAACAATAGGACTGATAGGCCGTACTGTGAATAGAATGATTTCGGTACAATAGCGTTCATACTGAAAAACGTAAGCATAGTATCATTCGTCCAAGTGCGACACAACACCAGAACGTTGTCGGTGCAACCATGCTGATGCCCGCCTCCACTGTGATATTAACTACCGAGCGCCTTGTGTAAGCCAGCGCGCCGCTTCATGACGCTCAGGAGCAGATCCATGTCCAAGGCTAGTAGTAGCCTGTCCCGCCTCACCTTTCAATTGCGCCTGGTGCTGGCGCTTGGTGCGCTTAGCCTGCTGGTTGCAGCCATTGCAGGCCTGGCGATCTGGGGCGTGGCTGGTTTGCGAACATCGGCGCAGCAGGCCTCGAATGATAACCAGCTCAGCCAGCTTGCCAGCAACGTAGTGATTGAGGCGCTCTTGTGCCGAACCTACGAGAAAGATTTTTTTCTTAACGCCGGGAATGTCGACGCCCAGGACGAACCACTGCAGCAGTGGCATGAAGTGAGCCTGGATCTGCGGCGGGCGATTAAAGATTTCGAAGCCGCGGCAACCACCGATTCTGATCGCAAACAGGCGCAGATGTGGCGCGATTCGTGGGGAATTTACATCAAGGATTTTGGGCGCGCCGAGATTGCAATTAATGTTGGCGAGATCAAAACGCCTCAGGATGCCCTGAGCAGCTTCGAACCATACCAGGACAATATTCGAACCATAACCGAGCAGGCGGTTGCAGTCGCAAAAAGCAAAGCCGAATCGGCCCAGGCGTCCTCGCAAAATGCAGACGCTGTTGGTAGCAATACGAC
>LJCR01001941.1 GCA_001399705.1 Kouleothrix aurantiaca | reverse complement strand
AGCAGGCCGAGCGCAAAGCAGAACAGCACCGGCAGCAGCAGCAAGAGCGGGTTGCTGAACGGGTCGGCACCACGCGCCGCGCCAAGCTGCAAGCCGCCAGTGCGGCGCAGCTGGTAGATGCCGTAGACGGCAGGGATCAGCAGCAGAATATCAAGAAAGAAGCGCTGCCAGAAAGGCGCGCGCAAGGTACGAGCGGCCTGCTGCTGCTCGTCCACCAGCGTGCGGCGCGAGGCAAGAAATGCCGGCAGCAGCGCCGCCAGCAGCGCCAGCGCCACAGCAGCCACGCCAAAGCGCAGGCTTTCCCATGTCAGCGTCAGCGAGAGGTCGGGCGCGTCGCCGGTGAGCTGCAGAAACGAGCGCGTGCGGCCCATGAACTGCGCGAATATCAGGCCCAGCCACGGCCCGCTGGCCAGCGCAATCGCGCCCATCAGCAGCCACTCGATGATATAGACGCCCAGGATCTGGCTGTTGCGCACGCCGCGCGTTTTCAGCAGCGCGATCTCGCCGCGCTGGCGGTTTACCAGCAGGCCGGCCACCAGCGCCGCAAAATACAGCACCAGCGCAAGGATCGGCGCGCTAAACACAAACAGCTGGAGGATCAGCGCCTGCGCGTCCTGGCGGTAGCGCACCAGCGATTCACGCGGGCTTTGTTCGAGCCTGAGGCCCGGCACCAGGCCGGCCGCCTGGGCGCTCAGGGTGTCGAGCCGGCCCAGCAGGGGGGCGGCCTGGGTGGCCGAGAGGTTGGCGCCATTCAGGCGCGCGAACCACAGCGCCAGGCCAACTTCGTTCTTCAGGTAGGTTGCCAGCGGGCCGGTGTAGCTCGCCTCGGGCACCAGCACCACGTCTTTCAGCGCGCTGGGCGGGTAGAACCAGCCCGGGTCGGCGGCGTTGACGGGCGCCCACAGGCCGGCAACCTTGATCGTCATCGAGGCGACCTTGCCGCCAACCGTCCCCACCAGCGAGAACTGATCGCCAACGTTGATGCCAATCTCGTCGGCCAGATCCTGCTGGATCAGCACCTCGATCGGCGGGCTGCCCGGCTTGATCGCTGCGGTATACGCCTTGGGCGCCGCGCCGTCGACGATCCGCATCTGGCTATCCATGCCGCTGAGAAAGCCAATCGAGACGTTTTTCAGGAAAGGGTTGGCCGCGCCGGACGAAGGTGGCAAGAGCATGCGCAGCGGGTCGGTGCGCACGTGCCGCGCCAGGCCTTGCCGGGGCAAGCCCAAGCGGTCCAGCCCGGCCCCGCTAAGAAACTCGTCGGCGGACTTCACGCGCTCCCACTCCAGCGGGCCTTTGCTCGATCCGATATAGCGGAACAGGAGCGCAAAGGCCGAGCGGTTGGTCTGCAGCTCCTGGCGGGCCAGCGTGCTCTTCAGCA
>LJCR01001940.1 GCA_001399705.1 Kouleothrix aurantiaca | reverse complement strand
GTTAGAGCTGGATCGCGCCTTCGCTCGCCGGCTGGATGCGATCTGCGCGGAGAGCGTCGAGGCGTTCATGATCCTGACGCTTGGCGAGGCGCAGGGCCAGCGGCCAGACGAAGGCGCCTTGCCGCTCCACCACGCGGTAGCGGGCTTTGTGGACGCCTGGGACGCGCTCGGGCGCGATCTGCGCCAGCTCGTCACGCTCTCGCCTTCCGCCCAGATCCTGCATCTATGGATCTGGGCCCTGAACACCGAGAACCCTGTCCGGCAGCACTGGCTGCTGGCCGCAATCGCGCGGATCATCGAGGTGGATGCGGACCTCGCCGAGCGCCTGAGCACCGCGATCGCGGACGCGCCCGATCTGCGCCGCATCGCGATCGCCCGCTGGGACCTCGACGCCGTGAGCGAGGGGGAGCGGCGCTGGATGGTCGAGCAGGTAATCTACCACGCCTACACGGCTTTCCAGCCCGTCGGGTGCTACGACCCTGCCGCGGGCGCCTGCACACTGCTGCTGCACATGGCGGAGCTGCTGGCGCAGCAGGGGTACCGCTACACTATTGATTTGGGGCTTATCTCCTTCTTTGGTCAAGAGAAAGATTACAGAGTGTGGATGATGGGGTCGGCCAATTGCATGCTCCATGGCCTCAACGGCCATAGGCTCAAGGTCGCGCGTGCGCGCGCCGTCGGCGCCATCCAACTGCTCCAGCGTGGCCGCGCGGCGCTGCTCGACGGTGTGCCAGCCGACGCCGGCGAGGAGCAGATCGCCGAGATCGCACGCATGATTTGCCAGGTGGATCTGTCAATCCGCGCCTATGAGGACGGCGATGCTCGCGACCAGAAGCTCACCGTCACGCCGGATCGCTACGAGCGCGCGCTCGCCGAGGTGCGCAGCGTCCTGGCCGGCCGGCGCACGGAGCCGGTTATCCTGGAGCCGGCTGCCTTGATCAAGGCGGCCGCGTAGCCGCGCTCGACATGTCAAGATCGTGAGATTTCACGGGCCCACACAGAAGTTAATTTCCCTTTCGGTCACATGCCTTCTTCCCTACGCTGACGCCCTCCGCCTCACATCGAGCGCGGAGGGCCCTCCGCGCGCACCGCGCCAGCAAAAATAAACCTCTTCTCGACCTCTTGCGAGCCTTTTTGCGAACCTTTCGCAGCTCTACTTGGCCAGCCTCTGCTCGCCGCGCCGGCTGCCAGAACAGGTTTATTTTTGCGCTATCCCTTTCGAGCCGCCGCATCACGATGCGGTAGCTGCACGGCAGCGGAAGAAGTTTATTTTTGCTGCGCCGCTCTGCTGTACCCCAATGCGCTAAAGGTGCGTGTCGAGCGCCTGATTTTTTCACATTTTCACAGAATTGCGGTTTGACATTTATGTGAAAGTGGGATACAC
>LJCR01000194.1 GCA_001399705.1 Kouleothrix aurantiaca | reverse complement strand
CTGCTCAACCAGGCCCCGCACACGCTCGACCTGCTGTGCTACCTGGCCGGCACGCCCGCGCGCGTCTGGGGCGTCACGCGCACGCTGCACCACGCCATCGAAACTGAGGACACCGCGCACGCCCTGCTGGAGTTCGCCAACCGCGCGCCCGGCTATTTCTTCGCTGGCACCGCCGAGGTTGGCCCGCAGTACCTGGAAATCATTGGCGAGCGCGCCAGCCTGCGCCTGAGCGGTGGCCAGCTGCAGGTCACGCGCTTTGAGCCGCCGCAGCATGAATATATGCGGGCGTCGAATGAGATGTTTAGCGCACCAGCCAGCCATGTCGCCGAGCTGCCGCCAATGCCCGCGGATCTGGCCGGCCATGGAGCCGTGTACCGCGACCTGATTGACGCGCTGAGCGAGGGTCGCGAGCCGCTGTGCAACGGGCGCTCGGCCCGCAACTCGCCGAACAAAGCAAAGTTGCCGAAATCTTCCAGAAGCTCGAAATGCCGCTCATCCCAGTGCTGGTGCGCATGGAATCGGCCGGCATCGGCCTCGACGCCCAATTCATGCGCAACCTCGGCCGGCGCATGGGCGACGATTTAGCGCGCCTGGAAGACCAGATCTACGCCTTCAACGACGGCGTCAAGTTCAATATCAACTCGGGCGATCAGCTCAGCGACCTGTTGTTCAACAAGCTCCAGCTACCAACTGCCGGGTTGGAGCGCACCAAAACCGGGCGCTACTCGCTCACGGCGGGCGTGCTCGAAAACCTCGAAGCCAAAACCGACAGCCCGGCCATCCAGCTCATTCTGCGCTACCGCCAGCTTACCAAGCTGAAATCGACTTATGTTGACGCGCTGCCCGAGCTGGTGAACCCAGCCACCGGGCGCGTTCACACCAGCTACAGCCAGCTTGGCGCGGCCACCGGGCGGCTCAGCAGCAACGACCCAAACCTGCAAAACATCCCCACTCGCACCGACGAGGGCCGCGAGATCCGGCGCGGCTTTGTGGCCAACCCCGGCTGCATGTTCGTCGCCGCCGACTACTCGCAGGTCGAGCTGCGCGTGCTGGCGCATATTACGCAAGATCCCAATCTGGTGCAGGCCTTCAGGGAAGATCAGGATATTCACGCTGCCACGGCCGCGCAGCTCTTTAGCGTCCCAATCGATCAGGTCACCAAGAACCAGCGCCGCATCGCAAAAACCACCGTCTTTGGCGTGATTTATGGCATCAGCGCGTTTGGGCTGGCCGCCCGCACCGACCTGAGCCGCAGCGAGGCCCAGCAGCTGATCGATGCGCTGTTTGCACGCTTCCCCGGCCTGCGCGACTATATCGACAGCACGCTGGAAGAAGGCCGCCGCGAAGGGTATGTGCGCTCGCTGTTCGGGCGCCGCCGCTACATGCCCGACCTGCGGGTCAGCGGGCCGCGCCGCCAGGCCGCCGAGCGCGAAGCGATCAACGCGCCCATCCAGTCCACCGCCGCCGACATCATGAAGATCGCGATGATTCGGGTGGACGAAGCCCTGCGCGAGCGCAAACTCAAGACGCGCATGCTGCTGCAAGTGCACGACGAGCTGATCTTCGAAGCGCCAGAGGACGAAGTCGACACGATTGTTGGGCTGGTCTGTGAGCAGATGGAAGGTGCCTACCAGTTCAAGGATGTGCCGCTGAAAGTGGATCTGGAAGTTGGGCCAAACTGGGAAGAAATGCGCGACATCACAACCCACTAACGTTCATTCTTCCGAAAAAATAAGAGGCGCCGCGACATTGCGGCGCCTCTTGTCGTTGATGCCTGTGCTAGCGTTGCGAGAGCGGAACGAACACTCGGTATGCGCTCGACGCCGGTACGCCTGCTACGGTCGCCGGCCCATACTCGCGCAGCACCCCGCTGACCTCAATCTCTTGCAGCCAGTAGGTGTAGCGCTGGCGCGGATCGGCATCCAGATCTGTCCAGACATATGCCGCGCCGCCACTGCCACGCCCCTGTGCCGGCACCAGCACCGCCGTAACACGCACAGCGTGCGCACGAACTCCGTCGGTACTGCGGTAGAGATGGAAGCCCCACGTATGGAGCTCAGCGCTCGTCTGCCACTCGACTACCACAGCATCGCTGCTCTGCGTTGCCGTGAAGCGCGCCAGAACCACCGCAGTCGTGTGCAGGCTAAAGCCGACATTGCTGACAATCTTGTTGTCGTTGGGAACCACTACAACGGTTTGGCTTGCTGTGCCGCCCAAAGACCCAGTGGTGATGGCCGCGCCATCGGGAATATCGGGATCAGTCGTCACCACCTGCACCGTCACGCTTCCAGGCACAACCAGAGCCGTATAGTTGCCATTCGCGTCCGTGACAACGGTGATTGGAGTGCCAGTGCTGTCTGTCACAATGACTGAAATGTTTGGCAGATTCGGCTCACCGGAGTCCTGAACGCCATCGCCGTCAATATCGAAGAACAAGTGGCCGGTGAGCGTTGCAGATTGCTCGCCAAAGAGATAGTGAACGCCAGCCGCGCCGCCAGACAGCACAACCGCTGTGATCGTGTCGTTCCCGGCGGCACCACCTGCCGTGCCAGCCGCGTCTTTTCCATCACCGAACTTCGCCGGCTGGCTTTCGTGCACGCTGTACGTTCCTGCTGGCAAATCGTCGAAACTGTATGAGCCATCGGCTGCTGTTGTGGTGCTGCGCTGCACCGCCTGTCCATTCAGGTCGGTGCCCGTCAGAGTCACAGTAACGCCTGCAATTCCGGGCTCGCCAATGTCACGCTTCCCATCGTCGTTCGTATCGACATACACGCTTCCCGCGAGGCTTGCGCTTGTCTCGCCAAAGTTCACGGTCGCGCCGCCAAGCCCGCTCAGGGTTACATCCACACGGTTCGGCGTGCTGCTGCCGTAGATTTTCGGCTGTGTTTCAACAACCGTATAGCTGCCGGGGGCAAGGTTATTAAAGGCAAAGGTGCCATCGGCGGCGCTTGTGGTTGTCGCCACCATAGTGCCGGTGCTATCGAGCAAGGTCAAAAGTACCTGGCCAATTCCAAGTTCCCCTGAATCGAGCTGGCCGTCGCGGCTGCGGTCGTGGTAGACTGTGCCCGCCAGCGAGACGCCCTGCTCGCCGAAGAGATAGCCACTGGCGTCCACGCCACTCGGCAGCACAATCCCTGAAGCGGTATCATTGCTGAGCGAACCGCCGGCTGTGCCTAATGCATCGCCTCCATCCGCCAGGGCAACTGGCTGCGTTTCGTGCACGGTGTAGGTGCCAGCGAGCAAATCGTCAAAGAGGTAGCTGCCATCCGCCGCAGTGGTGGTACTGACATTCACAGGGTTGCCGCGCGCGTCCGTCCCTGTGAGCGTGATCACAACGCCTCCCAGGCCGGGTTCGTTGCCATCGCGCGCGCTATTACTGTTAAGATCAAGGTACGCGCTGCCGCTCAGGCTACTGGTTGTTTCGCCAAAATCCTGGTTGGGCAGCCCGCCGGCTGGCACAGTGATTGATCGCGTATTTGGCGTACTGCTGCCATAGCCTGTTGGCTGTGTCTCAACCAGTGTATACGAGCCGGGCGGTGCCACAAATTTATACGAGCCATCGGCCGCCGTCACAGTGCTGGCAAGCACAGCGCCATTGCTGTCTTTCAGAACAATCGTGACGCCGGCAATGCCAGGCTCGCCACCATCCAGTGTGCCGTTGTGATCACGATCTTTATAGACGGTACCGGAAATCGGCACAGGTTGTTCGCCAAACAGGTAGCTTGTGCCATTCACTCCTGCCCCGAGCGCGATAGCGCTGAGCACATCGTTGCCAACCACGCCGCCTGCATCACCGATCGCGTCCAGGCTGTCTGCAAAAGAAGCTGGCTGGGTTTCGACAATGCTATATGTTCCGGCAAGCAACTCCTCGAAGCTATACGTGCCATCAGCATCGGTTGTGGTTGTGAGCGAGACAGGCGCGCCACGCGCATCCATACCAATCAGTCGGACTTGGACACCGCTGATGCCCGGTTCGTTTGTGTCGTGCGATCCATCGTTATTGATATCGACATAGACGCGGCCGCTCAAACTACCGGTGGTTTCACCAAAGTTCTGGTTGCTGACAATGGATGTTGTAACCGTGACATTGAGCACATTGGGGCTACTGCTCGCGTAGCCGGCAGGCTGCGTTTCCACCACCCGGTAGCTGCCTGGCTGCAGGGTATCGAAGCTGTAGCTGCCATCAGGTGCCGTAGTTGTCGTCGCCACATCATTGCCGCCGCTGTCCAGCAGTGTGAGCAGCACGCCGGACAGGCCAGCCTCACCGCCGTTGTAGGCTCCATTACGATTGGTATCGCGGAACACTACGCCGGCAATTCCACCAGTAGCTGGCACGCTCGTCGCGGTTGGCGTGTTCGTCGGCGTGTTCGTCGGCGTGTTCGTCGGCGTGTTTGTGGGTGTATTGCTTGCCACAACCGTATTTGTTGGTGTGGCAGTGTCCGTCGGCGTGTTCGTCGGTATGGCCGTATTGGTTGGTGTGTTTGTCGGTGTGCTTGTCGGCGTGTCCGTCGGCGTGTTCGTCGGTATGGCCGTATTGGTTGGTGTGTTTGTCGGTGTGCTTGTCGGCGTGTTCGTCGGTATGGCCGTATTGGTTGGTGTGTTTGTCGGTGTGCTCGTCGGCGTGTTCGTCGGCGTGTTTGTCGGAGTGTCCGTATTGGTTGGTGTGTTTGTCGGCGTGTTCGTCGGCGTGTTCGTCGGCGTGTTTGTCGGAGTGTCCGTATTGGTTGGTGTGTTTGTCGGCGTGTTCGTCGGCGTTGGTGTTGAGAGCGAGACGATCACGTCTTCATCGCCTTCAGGGTCCTGACCAGCCGGTGTATCGGCATCTTGCGCAACCAGCCCATCATCACTGATGCTGCCTGTCTGAGTACTAAAAGCGTTGGCAGTATTATCGTATGTGCCCTGCGCTGCGTTCACATCCACATCTACAATCACGGTCACAGCCACTTCCCCACCTGGATCGATCTGCCAGCTCCCCCAGCTTAGCGCGTTCGCCCCAACACTAGGATCAGACGTAGCCGTGCGCGTAGCACTGCTTGAAGTTACCGAACTACTTGCATATGTAAACCCTGTCGGCAAGGTGTCAGAGATGACGACCCCCGATTGGCTGAGGCTGCCAGGGTTGCTCACCCGAATCACATATGTTGCCTGCCCACCAGGCGATACCCATGGCGTAGTTGTATCTTTATCGATCAGCAGCGCGGTGCTAAAGGCGTAATCTTCAACCTCACCCTGTGTTGCAGTGCCAGCGTAAGCCAGCGATGGGAAGAGCGGTTGGCTGTCAAACAGGCGGAAGCGAGCATACAAGGTGCGCGCGCTGCTACCAAATGTTCCGGCCGGCACGGTAAAGGTATAGTTCGCTGTACCAGTGCTTACGGCCTGGCTCATGAGCATCTCACCATTGTCGGTAAAATCACCATCGCCGTTGAAGTC
>LJCR01001939.1 GCA_001399705.1 Kouleothrix aurantiaca | reverse complement strand
GCATGAAAATAGGCCGCTCAAGCACAAGCGGACGTGCATCTGTCTTGTAAACAGAGGGTTGCCGGTTCGAGGCCGGCGAGCGGCTCCAGTGGATGGGCGTGCCCGCAAGGGGGAAACCGCCTGCACAATTTGTACGCGGCCATTCAGGCATACAGGCTGTAGCGCAGCCAGGCAGCGCACCTGCACGGGACGCAGGAGGTCGGAGGGGCGGAGCCTCCCAGCCTGACCAATGGGTCGCATCGTCCAACAGGAGGACGCCCGCCCTGCAAGCGGGAGATCCGGGTGCGAATCCCGGTCGATCCACCAGTGGCCCTGTCGTCTACCGGCCAGGACACCTGCCTCTCACGCAGGCAAAGCGGGTTCGATTCCCGCCAGGGTCACCATTTCCCGGCGTAGCGCAACAGCTGGGATAGGCCAGCGATAAACACACTTCGCGGGCGGCCTCGCCGCCCCGCCCCCCCACATTGTGCCAGCACTCGCGCGGATTTAGCCGCACCTGCTCAACCCCGATTCAGGCGTTATCAGTCACTTCCCCGGCCGATAGCGCCTGAACAGAGTTGCCCCGCAATTTTCCCGACACCGTTTCGCTCTGCTTCCGAGCATCTCCGGTAACCTTGCTGTCATCCCCCTATCTATAAGCGTAAACCACTGTGCGCGATAATCACGAGTGTATATCGCAGTCCTTTCGTTGCCGCTAACAAACCAACCGGAGCCCGGTCGATGCACACAATTTTCTTGCTGGGGGCCTACGGCCAGAACAACCTGGGCGATGACGCGCTACTGGAAGTGTTCCTTGAGCAGCTGCGCGACTCGCACCTGATCGTCAACTCGGCGCAGCCTGCCGAAACGCAGCGCCGCTATGGTGTCGAAGCTGTCGCCACCTATTCGAGCTGGCCTGGCCTGCGCCGCCCACGTGCGCTGTGGCGCTCGAACGCGATTGTCTTTGGCGGCGGGAGCCTGCTAAAAGAAATCGAAGGCAGTGCACCTGCGCGCCTGCTGTATTTCTTCCGCATCTTCCTGCTTTTAATGTTCGGCAAGCTGTTTGGCCGCCCAACCGCCATGCTGGGCGTGGGCATTGGCCCGCTCGACCGCCCGCTGTACCGCTGGCTGGCACGCCACGCCGCCAACCTCGCTGACCTGATCTGCGTGCGCGACGCCGACTCGCGCAATTTGCTCCACGCAATTGGCGTGCGCCGTCCGATTCACGTCACGGCCGACCCGGTGCTTACGCTCAGCGACGAGCAACTGGCCAGCAGCTCTGCACGCGCTTCAGAAGAAGGACACCCAACGGTTGTGGTGGTGCCGCGCTACTCGCTCAGCGAGGGGCAGGTTGCCGCGCTGGCCGCCGCCGTGGTCGTCAGCCTGTTTGTATCGCGCCGGATCGT
>LJCR01001938.1 GCA_001399705.1 Kouleothrix aurantiaca | reverse complement strand
GCCGCGAGCGAACGCCAGGCACTTTTGCCCGCCGCCGTGGGTGGCGCGCAGGCGCGCGGCGCCGATGGCGCGCAGCACCTGTATGGCTTGCCCATCAGTACCGACACGCTGGCGCTGTTCTACGACAAGCGCAACCTGCTGCGCGCGCCCGAAGACACCGACACGCTCATCAGCAACGCTCACGGCCTGGGCGACCCGGCTGCGCCGCGCTGGGGGCTGGCCTTCAACCTCTCGCTCGACAACACAATTGGTTACCTGTACGCGGCCGGCGGGCGCATTTTCGACGACAAGGGCGCACTGGTGCTTGGCAGCACCGGCCGCGCCGGCGCCGAGCGCTGGCTGAGCTGGCTGAAACAGCTGCACGACGACCCCCAGCTGCTTGCGCGCTCCGACAGCAGCATCGAGATCGACCGCGAGCTGAAAGGCGGGCGCGTGCTGATCAGCGTCGATTGGGCGCATCAGCTCAGCTTCTACCGCAGCCTGTGGGGCGAAAACCTGGGTGTTGCCCCGCTGCCGCGTCTGGCCGCCACCAACCAGCCGCCGCAGCCCTACCTGCGCAGCGATGTGCTGGCGATCAACAGCCGCGCCGCCGCCGCCGAGCGCGCTGCCGCGCTGGCCTTTCTGGCCTACATGGCCAGCGCCGAAGCACAGGCCGTGCTGCTCCAAAGCGACATCCAGCCGGCGCGCGATGGCCTGAAGCTGAACGAGATCGGCCTGGACGCCGCGCAGATCGGTGCGGCCGACGTGTTCCGCAATCAGGGGCGCCAGGCGCTCCCAATGCCCAATTCGCCCACACGCGAGCTGGTGCGCCGCGAGCTGGCACAACTCCAGCGCCAGGTATTACGTGGCGACGCCAGCCCGGCCGACGCCATCACCGAAACCGACACGCGCCTGCGCGAACAGATCGGAACCGCCCAACCATAGCTCGGCGAATTTGCATAAGGACCTGTTGCGGAATGATGACAAAATATTAGCAGATCAGGCTTCTATACCACATAGCTAGTTGCTCTCTGTCAAAAAGTGTAGTAGAATAACTGCTAGTTACCGCTTGCAATGCGATATCTTCATGCGTTTGGCACACGGTAGTAGCCTGTCGCATACGTCCTGGTTGCGCTTACG
Source organism: Kouleothrix aurantiaca (assembly GCA_001399705.1). Lineage (GTDB taxonomy): Bacteria > Chloroflexota > Chloroflexia > Chloroflexales > Roseiflexaceae > Kouleothrix > Kouleothrix aurantiaca. The sequence goes on along the minus strand of LJCR01001938.1, from coordinate 268 downwards.
GCCTTTTGAGGAGGATCTGAATGGCTAGCAGAACCGATGAAATGGTACGGCATCTGAAGGCCTTGCAGATGAATACGCCTGATATTGAAGCATCTGCCGTCGTCAGCGTCGACGGCTTGATTATGGCTTCCCAGCTGCCCGCCGACGTCGAAGAAGATCGCGTGTCGGCGATGAGCGCCGCAATGCTGTCGCTGGGCGACCGGATTGCGAACGAACTCAAGCGCGGCCAGCTTGATCAGGTATTCGTCCGCGGTGAGGATGGCTATGT
>LJCR01001937.1 GCA_001399705.1 Kouleothrix aurantiaca | reverse complement strand
GGTCTACCGCATCGACCACTACCTGGGCAAGGAAACGGTGCAGAACATCCTCGTATTCCGCTTTGCCAACGGTATTTTTGAGCCACTGTGGGATCGCCGTTATGTCGATCATGTCCAGATCACCGTGGCCGAAACGGTGGGTCTGGAAGGGCGCGGCGGCTACTACGAGCACGCCGGCGCGATGCGCGATATGGTGCAGAACCACCTGATGCAACTGCTCACGCTCACCGCCATGGAGCCCCCAATCGGCTACCGCGCCGACGCCGTGCGCGACGAAAAGGTGAAAGTGCTGCGCGCCATTCGCCCGATCGCGCCCGAGCAGGTCGACCAGTTTACCGTGCGCGGGCAGTATGGCCCCGGCACGGCGGGCGGGCAGGCGGTGCCGGGCTACCGGCAGGAAGAAGGCGTCGCGCCCGATTCCAACACCGAAACTTACGTGGCACTGCAGTTCTATATCGACAACTGGCGCTGGGCCGGGGTGCCCTTTCTGCTGCGCACCGGCAAGCGTCTACCCAAGCGCGTCAGCGAGATCGCCATTCAGTTCCGCTCCGCGCCACTGATGCTGTTCGACAGCGGGCCGCTCAGCGATATCGAGCCGAATGTGCTGGCCATGCAGGTGCAGCCCGACGAAGGCATCACGCTGCGCTTCGACTCGAAAGTGCCCGGGCAGGTCAACCAGATCCGCCCGGTGACGATGGACTTTCGCTACAACGCCGCGTTTGGCGTGGAGTCGCCCGAGGCGTATGAGCGCCTGCTGCTCGACGCCATGCTGGGCGATTCAACCCTGTTCACGCGCAGCGACGAGGTCGAAGCCTCGTGGTCGCTGATCACGCCAATTCATCAGGGCTGGGCGCAAACGGCCCCGCCCGCCTTCCCGAATTACGATGCCGGCACATGGGGGCCAAAAGCGGCTGACGCATTGCTTGGCAAGGAATGGCGCGCCTGGCGGCGACTGTAGCCGTGGGCGCAGCCGTGGGAGATGCGACTGCCGAACGACGTGCCCGGAATGTAGTCTGTTTCGCAGAGGGAGTGGGAGTCTGTTATGGGAGTTCTTGGCGATGTGGCGGTTGGCCCGGTTATCGCGTTCGGCGGGCTAATCGCCGGCCTGTTCATTCTGTTTCCAATCATCCTGGTCGAAGGCGTGGTGATGTGGCTGATGAAGTGGGGCTCGATTGGCATGGCGCTGCGCGACTCAGCGCTGGCGAATATCGTCTCCACAGTCATCGGCGTGATCGGGGCATTCCTGTTCTATAACACCCTGTACGGCTGCACCGTGCAGGTCAGTGCCGATGGCACGCAGCGAGTTGAGCAGTGCGGCTTTGCGGTGTCGCCGCTACTGGGGCTGCTGCTCGCTGCCATCGCGTCGATCCTTATCGAAGGCTTTTTCC
>LJCR01001936.1 GCA_001399705.1 Kouleothrix aurantiaca | reverse complement strand
GATATAGGTTTTACTTGGTAATGACTGAGATCCGGAGCGGGAATTTCGTTGGAGATATTTTCAAGACTGATAAATATGTCAGGATAATCTTGATCGGAAGCAGGTTTGATTACCAGGCGTATAGGATGAGCAGCCTTTGCTACACGAAATGTCACCTTTACCCCTGTGTCAAACGGGAAACCTGGTGGGGATGGAATCTTCGGATTGTTGAACTGCACTCCATTGAAACCCCATCCGTCTGATGCTGTATAAGTCTTTCCCTCGCGAGTCTCCACTTCAGTGGTATTAATAGTGACTCGTCTAGCATCTAAACAGTGTTGGTTAAGGAAGTCCGTGTCCATCTGTGTTAGACCTACCCGAGTGATAAGACATAGAGGTGACACCGCTGGGTCTCCAGTATTCTCAGATGCAATGCTCACAGTTACGTCGTTCCAGCCTTCACCTGCGTCTTGAATTACATAATTGAAGGGTATTAACATCAATTTGGGAGGAGGTTGTTGAGTTGGCTTGGTGGTTATTTCGGTGGGTTGAAGCGGTATTGAGGTTAGAGCAATCTCTGTAGATTGTATCGGTGTCAAAAGAGGCGTCGTATTGGTGGACTGTACCGGTGCAAGAGGAATAATAGTAGCGTTGGATGGCGACGATACTGAGGTGTTTGGTGCAGAAGCACAGCCAACAATCACAAGTATCATAAGTAGATTAATCAGGATGCGGAAGAACGAAGCAACTATCGTTAGCTTATGGCGATACATTTGTTCTTTCCTTGTGAACTCTAAGTGTTCTAACCGTAGAAAACAACTGGACATTATTTGTAATAAGCGCTATTTGGCTTCGAGTCAACAGGCGACACGCATTTGGTGAATATAACTGAGGTTTTGCAGATTTGCGCGGCGGAGCCGAGCGGCGTATGATTTGACCGACGAAAGCGTACGGGTCGGAGGGTCGCATGCCAGCCTAGCTCAAGGCATCTTGCCGCAAGTTAAGAGTTTGGCCGCCGATCTTATTAAGATCGGCATGTTTCCATTTCGTACAAACAAGCTTCTAATTGCGCCTAATTTGTACCTTATCACAACTAACCTTTACTAGGCCATACCGTCGGCCAAATAATGTGTATAACTCAACATTTGCCTCATATCTATTATGTACTAAAAAAGGTTCGTATCCACAACTCTCATTAGTACTAATTACTTTTATCTCATCTACATGACGAGATAAAACCACAAAAGGCTCTATAGATCCGCTAAGCAACAGGTCCGTTTGTTTGAGCGCATAACGAGCAAAAATCTTTTCTTCACCCTCGTATTGCTCAACACCAGAAGTTATAGATATCTTAGGCCATATAACCGCAATCAAAACTACAATGATTAGAATGACCAGAATCAATATATAT
>LJCR01001935.1 GCA_001399705.1 Kouleothrix aurantiaca | reverse complement strand
GAGCAGCGCCGGCCCGACGCGCAGCGCTTCGGGCCGGCGCTGCTCGATGCGCTGGAAAGGAACCCCGCCGCCGGGCTGGCGCGCTTCGACGCGGCGGCGCTGGCGCCCGCCAAAGATGTGAAGGCTGCGGTGGTGGTGGCCGACCTCCTGCGCACGAGTGGCAACAGCGCCGCCGCGCGCGCCTTGTTCTCGCAGCAGTTCGTCGACAACGCCAACCCGGTGCAGTTCGCCTGGGATTGGCTGCATCCCGCGCCGGTCCCCGGCAACGCGCTCGACATCGCCGGCAACCTCGATCTGGGCTACCTGCGCGGCTGCTACCTCGGCGAAGGCGACCCCAAGGCGGGCGGCAATTTCCGCTGGTGCACCGACGGCGCGCAGCTGCGCTTCCCGGCCGCTGGCACGGGCGCGGCGCAGCGGCTGATTGTGCGGGCCGATGGTCGCGGTTGGGCGGGCTATGCCGCTGTGCCGCCGCCAGTTACGGTATGGATGAATAATAGAGCGGTCGGCACGTTCACGCCATCGCTGGATGCCCCCGCCGAATTCACAGTTGCTTTGCCGCCCAGCCCGCCCGGCGCAGATGTCGTGCTGACCCTGCGCACGCCCACGTTTGTGCCCGACACCGCGCGCGCCAAGGGCCTGTCGGAGCGCATGGTTGTTATGCGCCACGCGCTCAAGAACGCGCTTATTCCACTGATCACGGTGTTCGGCCCACAAATCCCCAACCTGATCACCGGCACGATTTTCGTAGAAGTGCCGTTCCGCGTGCCGGGCCTGGGCAAGTTTTTTGTCTCGAGCATTTACCTGCGCGATTACCCGATGATCATGGCGACGATGCTGCTGGTCGCGATGCTGTGGAGCTTCACTTACCTGCTGAGCGATATTTTGTACACGCTGGTCGATCCGCGCGTCCGTCTGTACGGGGAGTAGCCATGAGTGTTGCAGCCCAACCGTCGCCTATCGCGGCACTGGCCGAGCCGCAGCGCAAGCCCGCCAGCCTGTGGCGCGATGCCTGGCGGCGCTTTTTCAAGAACAAGCTGGCCGTTGGCGCGCTGGTGGTGATGGCGGTGCTGGTGGTGCTGGCCGTCGGCGCCGATGTGATCGCGCCCGCGCCGTACGATTTTTCCGAGCTGAAAGACGCCAACCAGTTTCCCTTCCAAAACACCAAGCACATCCTTGGCACCGACACGGTCGGCCGCGATTTCCTGAGCCGCCTGATCTATGGCGCGCGCATCTCGCTGATCGTCGGCTTTTCGGTGCAGGCAATTGCGCTGGCGATTGGCGTGACGCTGGGCACGCTGGCGGGCATGTTTGGCGGCTGGGTCGACTACATTGTGATGCGCTGGGTCGAGGTTCTGACCGCGATTCCGATCTGGCTGTTCGCGCTCTTTCTG
>LJCR01001934.1 GCA_001399705.1 Kouleothrix aurantiaca | reverse complement strand
GTTCAAGACGCCCGAACGACGCGCGCAGTTTTGGGAAGGCCAGCGGGCCTGGCGCGTTTGAATGCGATTGGGTGGCGAGAACGGGCACGCGCAGCATGGGCCTTTGTGAAGTAAACGGTGGCTCTGGCTGGTTTTGCGCATGGCGCATTGGTGGCGCGCTAGTTCGGGCGGCGCAGCAGCGAGCGCAGGGCAACTTCCAGCGACGGCTGGGTGATGATCTGCTGCAAGTTGATGCCCAGGCTCACAATGCTTTGTGCGATCTCGGGCCGAATGCCCACCAGAACGACTTGCGCGCCCAGCAGCGTGGCGGCCTGCGCGGTCTGGATGAGCGTGTTGGCCACCTGTGTATCGACAATTGGTACGGCGGTGAGATCGAGCAGCACGGTGCTGGCGTGGTGCTGGCTCACGCCTTCCAGCACGGCGTTGATCACCTGCTGCGCGCGCCCGGTGTCGATCGCGCCGACCAGCGGGATGAGCAGCACGCCCGCCATCAGCGGGATGATCGGCGCGCCCAGATCGCGCACCGTGCTCGCCAGTATGCGCTCGTTCTCATACGATTGGCGCAGCTCGTTCACCAGCTGGCGGCGCTCAAGCATGGTGGCGAGGTGGGTAGCCCACATGATCAAGTGGTCGGTGCCGCCTTCGGCCAGGCGCAGCTCGGCCGGCACCAGCGTGCCTGCCAGCGCAAGGTAGCCCCAGTCCTGCTCGTTGCTTTTGAGCGGCAGCAGGAGGGTGGTGGGCGTATCGGCGGCCGATTGCGGGGCGGGCAAGAGCTCCAGCGGTGGGAAACTGGATGCCGGGTAGCGCTGGCCGGGCTGGGCGCGGCCAGCGGGTGTTTCGCTATATGCCTGGTCGACCAGCAGAGTGCCCGATGCCGGGTTACTGTTTTGCCAGAGACCCAGGCAGCCCCACACGATCTGCGTGCTCGCCAGCCAATTGAGCTGCTGGGCCTGCGGGTTCGATTCGTCGAGCAGAAGCAGGCTGATGCGGTTGGTATGCTGCACCGCAGCTTCGAGGTAGCGAATGCGCCCTTCCTGGTAGGCGCGGTAGCTGCGCATCATCTCAAAGCGTATGCGATCGAGCAGGGTGCGAACCTGTTCGCGCAAGTCGCCGCCGTAGCGGGCGGCGCGGGCCGCAATGGCGCGCTCTAGCAGGGCAATTGCGGCCTGCTGCGATTCGATGTTGGCGCGCAAGGCCAGGTCGGAATTCCACAGGCCGCCAAGCGCGCTCAGGTCGGTGTCGGGCGTGCCGGCCAGCGCAGCGGAAATGGTGGCTGCCAGCGCGGCGACCTCGGGCCAGCGCCCGGCAATTGCCTGGTCGGCCGCGATCGGCACCGGGTGCGCGGGCGTTTGCACCAGCGCGCGCCCAAGCTGCGCCTGCCACTCCTGCTC
>LJCR01001932.1 GCA_001399705.1 Kouleothrix aurantiaca | reverse complement strand
GATGCGGTGCTGGGCGTTTTGTTCTGGCCGTTTGAACTGCTGCTGAGCGGCATGTCGCGGCTGGGCAAAGTCGTCGGCAGCTCGCTCCGGCCCAATCGCTCGGCCGAACAGCGCGACCAGCCACTGCTGCGGCGCTCGCAGCGCGAGCAGCTGGGCCTGGTGCTGCGCATCCTGCTGATGCTGCCGCTGCTGGCCTTTGTGCTGTTCCCGTTCTACTGGGTGGTGATCACCTCCTTCAAAACCGACCTGCAGATCCAGCGCTACAGCTCGATCTTCTGGCCCGAGCCATGGACGCTGGAGCAGTTCCGCACGCTGCTGTTCAACACGCCCTACCTGATGTGGTTCCGCAACACCGTGATCGTGGCGGTGAGCAGCACGGCGCTGTCGGTGGCGCTGGCCGCGCTGGCCGGCTATGCGCTCGCGCGCCTGAAGTTCCGTGGCGCCGAAACACTCACCACCCTGCTGCTGATCACGCATCTGCTGCCGGGCTCGCTGCTGTTCATCCCGCTCTACCGTATTCTGGTGAACATCGGCATCATCAACAGCTACGCCGCGCTGATCGCGACCTACCCGACCTTCCTGATGCCGTTCGCCACCTGGGTGATGCTGGGCTACTACCGCTCCATCCCCGAGGATCTGGAAGATGCGGCAATGATCGACGGCGCGACGCGCCTGGGCGCGTTCTGGCGCATCACGCTGCCGCTGGCCGCGCCGGCGCTCTTGTCGGTGACGCTGTTCGCCTTCACGAATGCGTGGAACGAGTTCCTGTTCGCGTTTGTGTTTATCACCAGCGAAAACCTGAAAACGCTGCCGGTGGGCCTGGCGCTGCTGGTGTTCGGCGATATCTACCCGTGGGGCCAGCTGATGGGCGCTTCGCTGCGGATGGCCATCCCGGTGGTGATTGTCTATATCTACGCGCAGCGCTACCTGGGCGAGGGCCTGACGGCGGGTAGTGTGAAGGGCTAGCACCGATCGCAAGACACAAGACAGGGAGGTAAGGAGAAACAACTATCTCCTTTCTCCCTGTCTCCTTGTTTCTGAACTGGAGTAGGTATGAAAATCGTCGAGTATCGCGTGACGCCGATCGCCTTTGGCGACCCGCCGCTGCGCGCGGCTTTTGGCCTGCACGCGCCCTACGCCCTGCGCACAATCGTTGAGCTGGTAGCGGACGATGGCACCACCGGCGTGAGCGAAACCCATGGCGGCGCGGCAGTGGTGAACGACCTGGAGGCCGTGCGCGATCTGGTGATCGGCCGCGACCCCTGGCATCTGGCCGCGCTGGAAGATGCGATCTGGGGCAATTCGCGCGGCGATGGCACCAACAAGCCCTGGGAAGGCAAGCTCGGCTCGCCGCCGCGCACCTTTGGCGCAATCGAGGTTGCCTGCCTCGACA
>LJCR01001933.1 GCA_001399705.1 Kouleothrix aurantiaca | reverse complement strand
CTGATCAGCGTGCCGCAGCCGACCGCGCAGTACGGGCACACGCTCGCGAATTCTTTCGCGCCAGCCACTTTGAGCGATCGCGCATGGCTTGCGATGGGCCGTAGGTTCATGCCAAGCGCGAGCGCGCCGCCCAGCCCCGCCCCTGCCCCCGCCTTGAGAAACTGCCGCCGCGTCAGCGTTGCGTGCGTCGGGTCCATGCCAGTCTCCTTTTCATCAGGGAAAGCGATGCCTGCCCGGCGTGTGAGCGAGCCGTGCAGAGCCTGAAATACGAGGTTGGTGCGCTTTGGGTCGCATATTCAATTCATTACTTTGGTATGGTGCATTATACGCTGTTGTGCAGAAGTAGCAAGAATAATTCCGCGCCAAACTATTTTTGGGGCGAAAATATGCAAAGACGAACGCAGAATGCGGGCGAGAATGGCCCGCTTTCTGCTGTATGCTAGGGCTGTGATTCGCAGAAAAGAAGGAGAAACCGATGGGTGTTGAGTATCTGAGCCCGCCAACGATGCACGCCAACCCGGCATTTTCGCAGGTGGTGGTGGCGACCGGCAATGTAAAGACGATCTATGTCGGCGGGCAGAATGCTGTGGATGCCAGCGGCAATGTGGTGGGCGCGGGCGACCTTGGCGCGCAGACGACGCAGATCCTGGCGAATGTTGAGAAGGCGCTGGCCGCCGCTGGCGCGGGGCTGGAGCATGTGGTCAAGTGGACGATCTATGTGCTGGCGGGGCAGCCGATTGGCCCGGGCTTTGGCGCGTTTCAGCAGGCTTGGGGCAACCGCCCGAACCCGCCGGCAGTGAGCGTTGTGTTTGTGGCCGGGCTCGGCAACCCGGCGTGGCTGGCCGAGGTCGAGGCGATTGCGGTGGTGCCGGAGGAATAAAATCCACAGATTACGCAGATTTTGCTGAATGGCAGCAGCGGAGCTACGAACTACGCACTACTACCTGAAAAGCATAGTGCGTAGTGCGTAGTATTCGCCGGTTTCCCCTCCCTATCCTCCATCTCCCATCCCCCGCGCTCTAGTACACCATTTCGCCGCGCACAAAGGCGGCGGCGCGTGGGTCTTGCGGGCGCTCGAAGAAGTCGGCGGTGGCGGCCAGCTCGGCCAGCCGCCCGTCCAGCAGCAGCGCCACGCGATCGGCCAGGCGGCGGGCCTGGAAGAGGTTATGCGTCACCAGCACTACGGTGGTGCGGCCAGCCGCGCGCAGGCCGGCAATCGCCCGCTCGATCACAAGCACGTTTGCGGGGTCGAGGTTGGCGGTTGGCTCGTCGAGCAGCAGCACGCGCGGCGCGAGCACCAGCGCGCGGGCCAGCGCCACGCGCTGCATCTCGCCGCCCGAAAGCGTGCGCGCCGGCTTGGCGGCCAGGTGCGCCAGCCCCACCTGTTCGAGCG
>LJCR01001931.1 GCA_001399705.1 Kouleothrix aurantiaca | reverse complement strand
CACCACCGGCGAGTCGGGCAGGGCGGCGCTGGCAGGCGCGGCCAGGTCGGGGCGCGCTGTGTTGCCGGGAAGCTGCGGCACGATTGGCGCGGCCAGCGCCGGGCTGCCGGCCCACGCCGCGCTCACCACCCGCTCGATGCGCGGCAGCAGCGGAGCCTCGCCATCCACACGGAGCGCCACCAGCCGGGCCGGCAGCCGCACCCCGCCAATCGTTACCAGCGGCGCGGCACCATTCGCCTGCGCGGGCACATCGCACCACTCGATATGCACGCCGCCACTCTGCTGGGCGAGCTGAAACGCAGGCCCGGCGCCGCGCGCGGCCGGCGCGATGCCAAGGAGCAGAGCGGCACAAATCGCAAATACAAAATATTTCATGCTTGTGAGAATCTATGCGCCGCTGCCCAACGCGCGGCAACCCGCCTGAGTATAGCATCAGCCGGGCGCGCGTGGCATAACAATCGTGTGACATGCGGATTTGCGATTGACGATTTACGATTTCGATTGAGGTGGACGACGGCCGCAGTATTTACCGCAAAGAGCGCAAAGGGCGCGAAGGCTGGTGCAGGTTGCCGGCGGGGCGTATTGCATACGCCGTTGTGGTTTGAAAGTTTGCAGGTGGCTCGTGCAAGCTCAAAACTCAACATTCAAAACTTGCAATCTGCTAACTCAAAACTCAGCACTCGCAGCGGCGAACATGTGAGCGAGCTCGATCTTGATCGGGCGCGGGGCGCGTGATAAAGTCGAGTTGACTCGGTTCGCGCAGAGAAGGAGAACGCCGTGAAGAATCGTTCAATGCCGCCCGGCACGCTCATCCCCGAGCTGCTCTACGACGACATGCCCGCCGCCGTGGCGTGGCTGTGCTCCACCTTCGGCTTCACCGAGCGCCTGCGGATCGGCGCGCACCGCACGCAGATGCTGATCGGCGCGGGGACGGCGTTTGTAGCCGTGCAGCGCCCCGCAGGCGCCCCCACCGAGCGCGCCGCGCCGGGCTGCTCACTGATGGTTCGCGTGGGCGATGCCGACGGGCACTACGCCCGCGCATTGGCGCATGGCGCGCGCATCATCGCCCCGCCCGCCAACTACCCCTACGGTGAGCGGCAATACACCGCTGAGGATCCGGGCGGCTTTCGCTGGACCTTCTCGCAGGCGATTGGCGATGTGGACCCGGCCACGTGGGGCGGCGTGCTGGTAGATGGATAGAATAACACCTAGCCAGATTTCGCACGTTTAAAACGAGGGTAAAAACAGAGAGCAGCAAAGCTATGGCCGCATATTGCCGCCTGCTCGCTGCTCGTCGCGTGAGGAAAGGGAAAAAGGTGGTGCCGGTGACGGGACTTGAACCTGTGACCTAGCGATTATGAGTCGCTCGCTCTAACCACTGAGCTACACCGGCA
>LJCR01001929.1 GCA_001399705.1 Kouleothrix aurantiaca | reverse complement strand
CTGCAGGCCGATGCCCTGGATGTACTTGAGGCGCGGCTGGAAGGAGTGGCCGCCGGTCTGCGCATGCTGGCGCTGGCGCTGGAAGGGCGCGACGAGGCGGGCGATGTCGCGCTGATCCTGGAAAATTTTGTGGCCGGGCGGCGCGGCATTGGCGAGTATTTTGTGGCCGAGGTGCTGAACAAGCAGCCTGCGCCGGTGCAGCAGTTTCTGCTGCAAAGCAGCGTCCTGGCGCGCCTGACCGCATCGCTGTGCGACAGTGTGACCGGGCGGCGCACCAGCCAGGGGCTGCTCGAGACGCTCGAAGCAGCCAACCTGTTCATCGAGCCGCTCGACGGCGCGGGGTTGTGGTATCGTTACCACGCCTTGTTCGCCACGGCCATGCAGGCCGAGGCTCGCCGCCGCCTGGGCGACGCCGCCGTGCGCGACCTGCTCCAGCGCGCCGGGCAGTGGTACGAAACGCACGCGCTCCTGCCGGAAGCGATCGAAGCCGCGCTGCTGGCGGGCGATCACGGGCGCGCCGCCAGCCTGATCGAGGCGGTTGTCGCGCCGCAGTTCAGCATCGAGCGGCCGAATATGCACGGCCCGCCCGAGTTCCATTCGCTGCAAAGCTGGCTCAGGCAGCTGCCACCCGCCACCCTGGGTGCGCACCCGCTGCTGAATCTGGCGCTGGCCGTGGCGATGCTGTTCACCGCGATCGTGGAAATGCAGCCGATCGACTGGGCAACGTATGCCACCATTGAGCAGCTGCTGAACCGCGCCGAGCGCGACTTCTGCGCCAGCGGCGATACCGACCGGCAGGGGCAGATTCATGCCTTTCGCGCGCTGATGTTTCGCCAGCGCGGCGAGGTTGCGGCGGCGGTGGGCTGGGCCAAAGCCGCGCTTGATCTGCTGCACCCACAGGAACTGAACTGGCGCAGCGTCTGCATCGGCGGGCTGGCGATGGGCGAGCAATATGCCGGTGCGCTCGGCAAGGCCAGCGCACTGTTCACGCAGGCGCAGGCGATGTGCGAGCAGCTGGGCAACCGGCCGTTTGCCCGCGCCAATGGTGGCATGCTGGGCGGCGTTCTGCTTGAACAGAACGAGCTGCATCGCGCCGCGCGGATGTTCGAGCAGATCCAGGCCGAGGCGCGCGCGGTCAGCGATTTCGACGATATTGCCCATACTGCCTCTGGCCTGGCCGATATTTCGCTGCGCTGGAACGACCTCGACGCGGCGCAGGCGCGCGCCGAAGAGGTGCTAGCGGTGATGCAGCAATTCCCGCACGATGTTCAGCATGTTGAAGCAGGGCTGATCCTGGCGCATGTCGATCAGGCGCGCGGCAACCATGTGGCGGCGCTGGCGCGCTGCGCGGCGCTTTTCGATGAAATCACGCACGCCGTTCTGCCAAGAGAAAAGC
>LJCR01000193.1 GCA_001399705.1 Kouleothrix aurantiaca | reverse complement strand
TCTATCTGGTCTTCGGCGTGGGTCTGATGTTCCTGTCGCTCGCGCTGTATGAGCGATTACAGGCCGGCTCACCCGCGCTGGCGCAGGCGGTGGCCGGCTTCGGGCTGATCTATGCCGTGCTGGTCGTCGTGGTTGGGACGCTCGCAATCAGCAGCGTGAGCACCGTCGCCAGGCTCGCCGGCGAAAATCCGGCCCAGGCTGCAACGGTGTGGCTGGCGCTCGACGCTGTGGAAACAGGCTTGGGTGGCGGCGGCGGGGAAACAGTTGTGAACGCCTTGTGGCTGCTGCTGCTCAGCGGTGTCGCCCTGTGGGCCAGGGAACTGCCCAGAGCGCTGAACTACTTCGGCGTGCTGGTCGGTGTCGCCGGCATCCTCGGCGTTCTGCTGACCTCGCTGAGCCTGATGGCGGTTGTATACGGTTTGGGCTTGATCGTCTGGTTCGCCTGGCTCGGGATCGCGATGCTGCGCAGGAGCCCAGCCCGCAGCGTACAAACCCGTCATGGAACATCCTTTTCGACATAAAGGCGCAATGGCGGATTGGCGTGCCGCATCGACGGGAGGAATGAGATGTCTACCAATATCACCGATCAGCTGGCACAGAACAAGCTCGCCAGAATCACGGGCGGCTTTTACCTGGCATATATCCTGGCTTCGGTGCTTTCCGATAGGCTTGGGCATATCGGGCTGGGCAACGCGCAGCAGATCGCGCAGGCGATCAGCACAAATGCATGGTCGTTCCGCCTGGGGCTTGTCGTCGCGTTTGTATCGACATTTCTGTTCCTGATGGCCGCTTGGGGTCTGTATGTGCTGCTGCGGCCGGTCGACGCCAACCTGGCGCTGCTGTTTCTCCTGCTCAACACGGTCGGCGTCGCCATGCAGTGCGCGAGCATGTTGCCACTGGTATTCGCAATGCTGCTGGGGGAGGGCGCGAGCGACATGCAGGCCTACTCGGCGGCTCAGCTGGACGGGCTGGCATATTTGTCGATCAACGTCTACAAAACCGGCTTCGTCACCGCCCAGCTGTTCTTCGGCACGTGGTTATTCCCGCTCGGCTACCTGGTCTACAAGTCTGGGTTTCTGCCTCGATTCCTGGGTGTGCTGTTGCTACTTGACGGGATCGCTGTCATGATCTGGTTCCTCCAGGCCCTGCTGCTGCCGGCCTACCCGGCGATCCGCTACCCGGGTATTGCCGTGAGCTTTGTCGCCGAAGTCGGGCTGGCGTTGTGGCTGCTTGTCATGGGCACGCGCGCAGGTAGTCAGGCGCGCAGGGTACACATGACACGTTAGGTTCACGCGTTCGGTAGCCGGGTACAAGAAAGGCGCAGATCATAAAAACAATGAATAACAATCTGAGCACGATTGCAGGAATTATCGGCGGTCTTCTTGTGGCCTTACTGCTGCTTCCGATCTCGGTTGGTGGAACCGGAAGCGCATTGTTCTGGCTGCTGTTCTGGGTGCTGCTGCTTGCGCTCGCTGCGTCAATCTATTACGCAGTGAGCAATCGGCACCCGGGGCGCTATCAATAGCCAATACGGAGGGTTCCAATGGTTACCACACCTAACTACCAGGCTCGCCTGGACATTGATTATCCAGAGCAGCTGGATCGAGTGACGACGTTCTTCCGGATCCTCTGGATCGTCCCGATCGCGATCATTCTGGGCCTGCTCACCGGGGCGGGCCAGACGACGACGGTGGTTCTCAATCAGGCTGGCGAGGTTGTGCGGCGCACGCGCGAGGCCGCCGGCGGGCTGGCGGGTGGCCTCGCCGTCGCCACGGCCCTGATGATCATTGTCCGCCAGCGTTACCCGCGCTGGTGGTTCGATTTCGCGCGCGAGCTGACCCGCTTCGAGTATCGCGTTGGCGCCTACCTGGTGCTGCTCACCGACCGCTACCCATCGACCGTCGACGAGCAGACAGTCCATCTGGAGATCGACTACCCCGACGCACAGCACGATCTCAACCGCTGGATGCCGCTGGTCAAGTGGCTGCTGGCGATTCCGCATTTCATCATCCTGGCGTTTCTCTCGATCGCTGCCTTCTTCGCGGTGTTGATCGCCTGGGTGGCGATACTGTTCACCGGCCACTATCCACACGAGCTGTTCAACTTTGTGGTCGGGGTCGGCCGGTGGGGCCTGCGCGTGAATGCTTATGCATTCTTGCTGGTCACCGACCGCTACCCGCCGTTCAGCCTGCGCTAGAGATCGGGGCGGCGCTTTTGCCTGCGGCAGCAGGGTTACTGCAGGATCCTTGTGTGCAGTTCATACCCTGCTGCCGAACTTCCTGATCTTGCCGATGCTTGCGGCCGCCGCCATCTTGCGAAGGCCTGCAGCTGCAACGGTGCAGTTGTTCAGCAAAAAGCGCGCTCCGCCACAGTACGGCATATGCATAGCGCTGTGGGCGCCAAGCTCCCTCCAGCGCCTGCGCGCTTCCCCTGGTGCAGTTACACCAGCTCCGCTTGATCACTTTTTTTTTCTGTGCAGCGCCCCGGCAAGGCTGGGGCGCTGCACAGAAAAGAAGGTTCGGGGGCGGTTTCGCCGCCCCCGAACGCCCACATGGTGTTAGTACTCTCGCGGATTTGGTATTACGTCCCCTCCCCGGCTGGCACATTCACGTCAGCCTGTGGCTGATTGCGGCCGGCGTGACCTTGCTCAGCGTAATGGACGCGGCTCGTATCGCAGCATTGAGCTGAGCAGCAAAACAGCCTGCCGCCCTCAGCGTAACCATCCATTCAAGCGAACCTATGGCGGCATTCCCACTGGAAATTCGCTCACCTATTTGGCCGCACGCCGCGCTGCGTGTATAATCCCTGCCTAACCGTGGCCCCTCGCTCACCTGGAGGCACGATGACACACCCCCCCGAGGCGCTGCTCACCCTGACACCCTACGAGGCACGCACCGCGGCAGCGATCTTGGAGCGCCTGTTCCCAGCCGACGCGCACGACCCCGGCGCGTCGACGATCGGCGTCGTTCCGTACCTCGACCGTGCGCTGGCCGGCGCCTACCGCGACCAGATCGCGACGTATCACCTGGGCCTGGCGGCGCTGGATCAGATCGCCCGCCAGCGCTACCGTGCGCCGTTTGCCAACTGCGCGATCGCGCAGCAGGATGCCTTGCTGGCAGAATTGGAGCAGGGCGCGCTGCCTGATATTCTTGTGCCACCCCAGCGCGAATTCTTCGCGCTCCTGTGCGCACATCTTCAGGAAGGGCTATTCGCCGACCCTGCGTATGGCGGTAATCGCGACAAGCGCGGCTGGCGCTTTCTCGGCCATCCCGGCATCTGGTTCGAGAACACCGCCGAGGAGAATCTCGCCACCGAGCCAGCCACGAAAGGCGGCATCATCCAGTCGCTCGCCGACGTTGGCTACGCCCTGGGCGACGGCGCGCGCGAACCGATCCCCGTCGCTGGCTACGAGCCGCAGCAAGGCGCGCAGCCGCCGAGTGGCCCGGCCGATGTGGTGCTGGTGGGCGTTGGCGCTGCCGGGGCGCTTGCAGCCACGCTGCTGTGCCAGGCCGGCCTGCGCGTGGTTGGCCTGGAAGCTGGCCCGTGGCGCACCAGCAGCGATTTCGTGCCGGATGAACTTGGCTCGGCCTATTACTGCCGCGGCGGAATGGGGCACAAGTACCTGAGCGAGACGCCGCGCTGGCGGCGCAATCTGCGCGAGCCGACGCGCGAGGCAACCTTCTCGCTCGGCCGCATGATGAACGGCGTTGGCGGCTCGGTGATCCACTGGGGCGGCGCGCTGCGCCGCAACCACCCACACCACTTCGCGTATCGCACCTACGTGCGCGAGCGCTGGGGCGAGCAGGCGCTGCCGGAGGGGCACACGCTCAGCGACTGGCCGCTCGGCTACGACGATCTGGAGCCCTACTACACCCAGCTCGAATACCAGAGCGGCGTGACCAGCGACGCCGGCCGCAATCCGTTCGTGCCGCGCAGCAAGCCGCACCCGCTGCCCTCCATGCGCCCGTTTCGCATGGGCGAGGTGTTTCGCCAGGCGACCGACTCGCTCGGGCTCCATGCCTACCCCACGCCGGTGGCGGTGAACAGCGAACCATACAACGGCTTCCCGGCGACCACCTACTGCGGCTGGATGGGCGGGTTCGGGCCATTCAACAACGAGCGCTGGCACCCCGGCCTGACGTGGGTGCCAGCAGCGCTGGCGACCGGCAACTTCGACCTGCGCACCCACTGCCGGGTGGTGCGCGTGCTGACGAGCGGCGACGGGCGCGCCAGCGGCGTCGAATATGTCGATGCCAACGGCAACTGGCAGGTGCAAACCGCGCGCACAGTCATTCTGTGCGGCTATACCTTTGAAAACGTGCGGCTGCTGCTGCTCTCAGGCGGCGGCCGCCATCCCAACGGCCTGGGCAACAACACCGGGCAGGTCGGCAAGCACGTGATGACCAAAATGTGGGTCGATGTCCACGGCTACTGCCCGGAGATTGTCTTCAACGCGCACACCGGGCCGTCGGGCCAGATGTGGAGCCTGGACGATTTTGAGTCGGTCGATTTCGACTCGGCCGCGCACGGGTTTATTGGCGGGGCCACGCCCAATATCGAGAACCAGCGCCTGCCGATCCAGATCAGCCGCGAGGCGCTGCCGCCGGATGTGCCGCGCTGGGGTGCAGCGTACAAAGATCACCTGCGCCAGTGGCAGCACATTGCCGCCGTGCGCATCCAGCCCGACACGCTGTCGTACCATGCCAACGCGCTCGACCTCGACCCGCGCCACCGCGATCGCAGCGGCCTCGGGCTGCCCGTCATCCGCGCGACCTACGACCAGCAGCCCAACGAGCAGCGCATGCTGGCGTTTATGGAGGACAAGGCCGAAGAGATCCTGCGCGCGATGGGCGCGAGCAAGACCTGGCGCGGCCCGCGCTTTGGCGGCCTGATCAGCAGCCACGAGCAGGGCGGCGCGCGCATGGGTGCCGACCCGGCGCACTCGGTCGTTGGCCCAGATCTCGAAGTGCACGACACGCCGGGGCTGTATGTCTTCGGCACGGCGGTGTTCCCAACCTGCCACGGCGTGAACCCGACACTCACCATGTGGGCGGTGTGCTATCGCGCGGCCGAGCGCCTTGCGGCGCGCTTGCGCCAGAGCTAAACAAGGAAGCACCGATGACTGATCGCATCACGCGCATGCACACGCGTTTGTTTCACGTTCCGCTCCCGGAAGTGCTCACCGATGCCAAACATGGCGACCACATCCACTTTGAACTGGTCACAGTGACGGTGACACTCGCAAGCGGCGATGCGGGCACGGGCTACACCTACACTGGCGGCAAAGGCGGGCGGGCGATCCATAGCGTCGTCGAATACGACATCAAACCCGCGCTGCTTGGGCAGAACGGGCGTGATATCGCGGCGATCTACGATTGGCTGGAGTGGCACACGCATTACGTCGGGCGCGGTGGCATTGCCGGCTTTGCCAATTCCGCGGTGGATATTGC
>LJCR01001930.1 GCA_001399705.1 Kouleothrix aurantiaca | reverse complement strand
ACCATGGTCGAGACATCGCGCGGCAGGCCGTAGATTTTGCCGTCGTGCGTCAGCTCGGCCACCGGCTGCGGGTAGAAGTCTGCGATCTTGATGCTGGTATCTTTGTCGAGGAAGGGCTTGATGTCGAGCGCCTGCCCGGCGGCGACATAGTCGGCAACCGAGGCGCCCGGGATCCAGGCGATGTCGGGCGCGGTGCCGGCCGAAAGCTCGGCCTTCAGCTTGGGCTCGTAGTCCTGGTTGACGCCGGGGTCGTAGACGGCCTTGATGTTCTTGCTGGCCAGCTGCTGGTTCGCAGCGTCGTTCAGCGCCTGGTACACGGCCTGCTCAGCCGCGTCGGAGGGGCGGGTGCGCCAGCGGATGGTAACCGCGTTGCCACTGGTCGCGCCGCCGCCGCTGGCGGCTGGGGCCGCCGTCGGGCTGCTGGCCGTGCCGCCGCCCTGCTGCTGCGTCGAGACGCCGCAGGCCGCCAGCACCAGCGCGGCGATCATGATCAGGGCGAATCCGCTCAGCAATCGTTTGAACTGCATGGAGACATCCTTTCGTCGATAGGAATCTGAGTAACGTTCGTCATTGTCGTTGGGCGCGGCACCGTGCCTCGCCGATCTCAAGGTTCGTCACAACTGTCGGTTGGCCTCCTTTTTCGCGTATATGCAAACAAGCCTCTGGGAAAACCCAAAGCGCACAGAGGAGCGTTGGTACAGTGAAGCTAGGGCTGCGGCGGCGCGGTTGTGCCGCGCACGATCAGTTCGGTTGGCACCACGGCCGCAGGTGGCGGCGCGTCGCCGCCGAGCAGCGCAAACAATGCCTGCGCCGCCGCACCGCCCAGCGCAAAACCAGGCTGGCGCACGGTGGTGAGCGGCGGAAGCGCCATTGCCGCCATTGGAATATCGTCAAAGCCGATGATCGAAAGCTCGCCCGGCACGCTGATCCCAAGCTCGCGCGCGGCGCGCATCACACCCAGCGCCATGCGGTCGTTCAGCGCAAAAATTGCGCTCGGCCGCTTGGAACGCGTCAGCAGCGCATGCCCGGCCTGCTCGCCGCTTTCAATTGAGAAATCGCCCAGCGCGAGCATCCCTTCTTCCAGCGCCAGGCCGTGGCCGGCCAGCGCAGCGTGTACGCCGCGCAGGCGCTCTTCCACCGCAAAGGGGCGCAGCACACTGCCGAGCACACCAATCCGCCGGTGGCCAAGCGCGAGCAGGTGCTGCATCGCGCCCAGAGTGCCGCGGTAGTCGTCGGCGTGAATGGCGTGGAGCGCCAGACTTTGCGCGTAGCCAATCGCAACCATCGGCGCTTCCTGCTGCCCGAGCACATCGGCAAAGGGCTGCAGATCAAGAGTTTCGAGCACAATCGCGCCATCGATCACGTCGCTGCGCAGCAGGCGCATGCAGGCGCTGGC
>LJCR01001928.1 GCA_001399705.1 Kouleothrix aurantiaca | reverse complement strand
TTGTATACAAGAACTTTTCTTCCAGAGTAATCATTCTGTCGTTGTTCGTCGATTGCTCCCAATCTTAAATCGTAAATCCTATAGCAGTTTGCAGAATAATTGAACACTCACCTGCTGGCGAGAAGGCGTTGTAGCGCGAAAAATTCAACTGCCTACTGCGTCCTGCCGACTGCAAACTGCTATAAATCTCCGTGCCGCTGTGTCTCTGTGCTGAACTTTTCGGCCGTCAGTCGCTCTACGTGCAAACCTCGAATGGAATGCCCGCCGCGCGCATACGCTCGGCCCAGTCGGCGGCGAGCGCGCCATCGGTCAGCAGCATCGAAATCTGGTCCATGCGCACCGAGGGCGTCATGTCGAGCTTGCCAAACTTGCTGGCGTCGATCAGCGCCACCACCTGCGCGGCCGACTCGATTGCCTTGATGCGGAACTGCGCCTCGTAGACATCGACTTCGGTCATGCCGACTTCGGGCGTGAAGCCGCTGCACGAGACAAACGCCGTCCTGATGCGGACATCGTGCAGAAAGCGCTCGCTCCACGGGCCGATCACCGAGTCGATGCCGGCGCGCACAATGCCGCCCACCAGGTTGACCGTGTTGGTCGGGTTTTGGGCGAGCAGGCAGGCCACCTCAATGCCGTTGGTGACGATCCGCAGCCCGCGCCGGTCGAGCAGGAAGTGGGCGAGATGGTAGACGGTTGAGCTGGCGTCGAGCAGCAGGGCATCGCCGTCGGCGACAAGCGTGGCGGCGCGCGCGCCAATGCGCTGCTTGGCGTCCTCCTGCGTCAGGGCGCGGGCGGCAAAGGCCGGGCTGCGCGGCAGGGTGTGATTATTCAGCGCCACGCCGCCGCCGTGCACGCGCACCAGCTGCTTGGCATCGGCCAGCGCGTTCAGGTCGTTGCGGATGGTGCCCTGCGACACATCGAGCTGCGCGGCAAGGTCGGGCACGCGCAGCGTCGGGTCGCGCTGAATCAGGCCCAGCAGTTGCTGACGGCGATCAAAAGCCTTCAAACAATCACCTGCGATTGCTCAAAGCGTGAGCGGCACGCGCTACACACACGCAGCCGACGGCACGCGCCGGGCGGGTTCGCTGTTTGCTATGGTTTCGGTTGGTTGCGGAGAAGTTACGCGGATTATAAAGAGACACAAGTACTTTGTCAATAGTGAAAATTTTGTGTGCGCCAGCACAATCATTTTTGTCGATTTTTTGTTGAAATCAACAAAATCGCGGGGCAGGCAATTCCGTGTTGCAAAAATCGCTGCTTTAGCGTTTACTTAGCGGGGCTGTGGCGAAGCGAGGATTGAGCAGCGGGTCAAGCAGCATCATTGAGGAGCGTATGGGCTCGACGTTCACGTTGTTTATTGCCTACCTGGTTCGCGTTGCGGCGGTGACATTCGTTC
>LJCR01001927.1 GCA_001399705.1 Kouleothrix aurantiaca | reverse complement strand
CCTGCCTGCACCGCCGGGGCAGCGGTGACAGGTTGCTGCGGGGGCGGCGCGGCGGGCGCAGGTATGGACGGGTTTGTTGAGGCTGCCTGCGCGGGCACGGGGATCAGCGCCGCGCCGCACTGATCGCAGAAGCGCGCGTTGGCCGGGTTATCAACACCACATTGTGGGCAAAATGGGGGCATCTATAAAACCTCTCTTGTCATTTGTACTCGATTTAGAAACTGCATGAATTATACGCCATGAATGGCACGGTGGTTGCGTGAACTTGCTTTCTTTGTATCGTCTTAAGTCTTTTGAGCGCCGCTCGCTTCTGCCCCAGCAGAAAGGGCGGCGCAATCGTGGAAGCGCTGAGCCTGTTGCAATTTGTAGGGTAACAGTACATAATCGAAGGACTTAGTAGTTACCTCATTCCGCGAAACACCCGCCTCAACGGATTTCAGCGAATGAAACGGACGTATGGTTATCTCAATCGCCTCTCAAAAAGGCGGCACTGGTAAAACAACAACCAGTCTCGCCCTCGCTGCCGGCCTTGCACGGCGCGGCAAGAAAGTTCTCCTTATCGACACTGACAGCCAGGCCAATTCGTCCAAGGTGCTTCTCCCCGATTACCAGAGCCTTAGAAAAGAGCAAACTCTTTACCAGACTATCCTTGAGAGTAAGCCGCTTATCATTCACCCTACAACTGTGCCGAACCTCTCGGTCGTGCCGGCACATATCTTACTTGCTGACACTGACATGGCTTTAACAACGGCGCTTGACCACCGGGAAGCTCGTCTCAAGCGCCAGCTTGACGAGGTACGCGCGCTCTACGACTACGTGTTCATTGACTGTCCCCCGGCGCTCTCGTGGCTGACTATCAACGCATTCACGGCATCAGACGGCATTATCGTCGTTATCGCGCCGGGATACTTTGAACTGGACTCGGTGGTACAGATTTCAAAAAGCATCAAAGAGGTGCAGGACTACTTTAATCCGACACTTTCCCTGCTCGGGTTTTTATTCACCATGAGCGACTCGACAGTCAACAGTAAGACCTCCCTGAAGCTGCTGCGGCAAGCTTACCCCGATAGCGTTTTAACAACCGTCATCCCAAGAAATACTGATATTCGTGACGCCCATTTTTCCAAGCAGGACATCTTTGGGGATCGCCCGCAGTCACGGGCAGCCGAGGAGTATAACCGTTTGATTGATGAAATTTTCTATGCCGAAGAAATTAAATGAAGATGCCATCCTGAATGAGTTGCACGGACAATCGCTCTTTTTCAAGCCAAAGAAGGAGGCTCAAGAAAGCGAGCCGCCCTCCCCTATTCCCATCGTAATCCCACCTGTTGAAGTAAAGAAACCTACCCCAGCCATAGAGCCAGCGCCATCGCGTGACACCACGACACCACGGTAC
>LJCR01001926.1 GCA_001399705.1 Kouleothrix aurantiaca | reverse complement strand
GATCAACCTGGGCGAAGATGCCGACACGTTTAATCGCCTTGGAAAGGCCTACTTCGAGATTGGCAAATTCTCCGATGCGCGCGACGCCTACCAGAATGCGCTGCGCCTCAACCCGGCCAACACGATCGCGCGCAAGAACATCGAGCGCCTGAGCGACCTGATGGCCCGCTCGGCCACCGCGCCGGTGCGCACCACGCGCCAGCTCGTCGATCTGCGCCTGTTCATCACCGAAACTGGCAAGACTGCCCTTACCACGCTGGTTGATGTGCCGCGCAACGCGATTGTCGATGCTGTCGTTACGGGCGAGAAGGTCGAGCTGAAGCTCGATGGCCGCAATGTGCTGATCCTCGACGCCAGCGGCAACACGATTGGCCGCGTCGAGCCCAAGCTGGCGCAGCGCCTGAGCGAGCTGATGACCGGCGGTAACCGCTACGCCGCCGCTGTCGCGCAGACGATGAATCACCAGCTGCGCGTGCTCATTCGCGAAGCCTACCAGGACCCCAGCCAGCGCGGGCGCGTCTCGTTCCCGGGCAAGCTGGGCGAAAGCGCGCTGCACGGCGGCTACTTCGCTTCGGCCCGCTACGACGAGTACGGCGACGAGCTGATGGACGACGACGACTCGATCGATACGCGCGAAGAGGTCGAGGAAGAATCGTTTGGCGGCGACGAAGAAGAGCTGGGTCTCGACGATATCGAGCAGGATATTGGCGAGGAAGAGGACATGAACGAAGAATAGTACGACATGCGATCGTACTTTCTTGAGCAAGGCGCCGCGCCAACAGGCTAGGCTCAAGTAGCTCCTGCGTACTATTGCCTTCGGGCAATGCCCATCCTATACTGAAAGCCGGGTGTCGAACATGACGCCCGGCTTTTGTTTGTGTGCCACCGACCAAGCACGCGCCGCACTTCTGGCGCCCCATAGCAGCGAGGAACGTCATGGACCTTGACATGCGATTCGATGACAAGGGGAAATTCTTCACCCCCCGCGTCGCCAAAGACACCCTCCCCGCACTCATCCGCACCGCAGAGCAAGTGATTATTGGCCATGTGTATGTCCGGCCCGACAAGCGCCTCAAAGACGACCTGAGCGAGGACGCATCGCGCTTTCTGCCGGTGACCGATGCGCGCGTGTATGGCGCCGACGATGAGAAACTGCTGTATCACAGCAGCTTTCTGCTGGTTGCCTACCAGCACATCGTCATGATCAGCCCGCTCGATGCAATGGAAAATATTCGCCCGGTGCCGTGGGCGCTGCCCGCATCCGAGGAGGCGCACTCATGAGCATGCCGCCCTTGCGGGCATTCACTTCTGCGCATGAGCCGCCCGCGCCCGCCCCTGCGCAGCTTGCCCCGCCCTTGCCGGCGCTGCCCACCGAGCCCACCTCAATTGCCGAAACC
>LJCR01001925.1 GCA_001399705.1 Kouleothrix aurantiaca | reverse complement strand
GGATGGCGATTTTCTTGCGCGGGCCCTGCGGCGGGCGCAGGTTGAATGGCGCGTTGGGCGCGACGTGGTGGCGGTGCACCAGGGTCGCAATCGTCTGGCGCACGCTTTCCAGCTCACCCAGGCGCACCAGCCCGGCCGCGATGTTCAGCGGGAAGGGTGGTTTCCAGAAGCGGCGGCTCTGCCGCGCCACCTGGCGGGCGCGCGAAACGATCCGGGCGCGCTGCTCGTCGCCGCTGGTACCGGCAATCGCCAGCGCAAATTCCCACGAGAGCGTGCGCCCCCCGCGCACAATCAGGCCCATAAAGCCATCTTCGTCGGGCGTGAGCGCGCGCTCGAACAGATCGAGGCCGGGCCAGATGCGCTTCATGTCGCGCCGCATGTCGTCCACCAGCGAGCCAAGCACCGTGTTCATGGTCACGAAATCGGCTTCCAGCTGGGGGAGCTGGGCGGGCGGGCAGACCTGCGCCACCGCGATGCCAAGGTCGAACAGGATGTGGGCATTCATGCCAAGCAGCAAGTGCTGCATCACCGTGGGCTGGGCGCTGGCGGTGGCGGCAAAAGCAACTTCCCACGGCGGCGTGGGCTTGTGGCCGCGCAGGTAGTGGCCGAGCGCTTCGAGGTAGCGGTTGAAGAAAATGACGTCGAGTTTTTGGATCAGGTCGTTGTGCTCGAAAATGCCCGCGCGAATCGCCGCGCCGAACGCAACCGCAACATGGTGGTACAGGGCGGCAAAATATCCGATCCGGCTGCGTTCGCGGTAGGCGGCTTCGATGATCTGATCGAGACGCCCCAAAATTTGCTCGTAGTGCGTCACTGGCTGGGTATACTCAAGCAAGGAGTCAGCCATGCGTAGCCCTTTCTGAGCTTTCAAGCGCGGCCTGCACGCACGCGCAATCATATTCAGCCGACAGGTGCGCAAACGTGGCGAGGGCGCGCTGCAGCATGGGGTCGCGCCCGGGGTGGCCGGCGGGCAGGTGCCGGCCAATCTGGAAGCAGGCCTCAGCCTGTTCGTAGGGCATGCTCATGCGCTCGGCGGCGGCCAGGCTGCGCCGCCAGGCCACGTGCGCGCGTTTGGGCTTGCCCGCGAGCCATTCGAGCTGGCCCTGGAACTGCCATGCCACCGCTTCGCCGATAGGGAAAAAGCGCCGGTAGGTGTGAAGCGCCCGGCAGGCGCGGC
Source organism: Kouleothrix aurantiaca (assembly GCA_001399705.1). GTDB lineage: Bacteria > Chloroflexota > Chloroflexia > Chloroflexales > Roseiflexaceae > Kouleothrix > Kouleothrix aurantiaca. Next base: position 220 of record LJCR01001925.1, on the reverse strand, counting down.
GGGCGGCGGCCTTGACGGCGCGGGGGGCGGCGGCGCCGGCCTGCTCCCACAGGCCAAGGTACACTTCCGCAACCGCCCGGTATCCGTCGATGGTGTCGTAGCCCACCGGGATGCCGCGCGCCTGCTTGATCAGCGTGGCGACCTCGTCGGCGTAGCGGCGCGCGCTGGCCTGCTCGCCGCTGCGCCACAGCGACGACGCCAGCAGGCCGCGGCAGTATAG
>LJCR01001924.1 GCA_001399705.1 Kouleothrix aurantiaca | reverse complement strand
GATCGACGGCCGCTGGAGCGAGCTGTGGCCGCTGATCGAGCGCATGAACGCCTGCAAGCAGGCTACCTCCCTGCTGATCGACCAGGCGCAGCAGCTGCGCGACACAGCCCTCGATACACTGGAAGGCATCGCAGTGCGCGCAACATGACGACTGATGATCGACCACTGACTACCGACGACCAGGAAATGAACCGCAAAGAGCGCGAAGAGCGCGAAGGGTTGCAAGTTGTAAGTTTACAGGTTGGCAGGTTTGCAAGTTTATAGGTTCGCAGGTTAAGGGTTTACTGCCAACTGCTTCCTGCCGACTATTTGGTTCTGCGGTTCCGTGGTTCTCGGTTCCTGGTTCTACAGTTCCGTGGTTCTCGGTTCTGTGCTCGCGTCTCGCGTCTCGTGTCTCCTTGACTCCCGCGCTCCCCACTCACCCGCAACTCCTGCTATAATGAGTGCTCCAGCGAACTCTGCGCCGCCGCTTGCCCGCGGGGGCGTTTGCTTTGAGGACTTTTATCATGGCAGGTAAAGACGGCCAGCACAGCGCTACCGTGGCCGACAACCGTAAGGCGCGCCACGACTACTTTATCGACGAAAGCTACGAGGCCGGCATCGCGCTCACCGGCAGCGAGATCAAGTCGATCCGCGCCGGGCGCATCAATCTGCGCGGCAGCTACGCCCGCGTGGTCAACGGCGAGGTGTGGTTGTACGACGTCCATATCTCGCCCTACGACCAGTCCGGCAAGTTCTTCAACCACGAGCCAACCCGCCCGCGCAAGCTGCTGCTGCACCGCCGCGAGATCAGCCGCATCCTCGGCCAGGTCGAGCGCCAGGGCTTTACGCTGGTGCCGCTGCGCCTCTACTTCAAGGGCCGCAACGCCAAGATCGACCTGGGCCTGGCGCGCGGCAAGAAGCTCTACGACAAGCGCGACGATATTGCCGCGCGCGACGCCAAGCGCGATATCGAGCGCGCTATGAAGTCGCGCGGCCGCGAGTGAGCCGCCGATGAGCGCCGCATTTGAACAGCCCGATTACGCGCTCTACGCGAAGATCTACACCGTCTGCGAGCAGATCCCGCCCGGCCAGGTTGCTACCTACGGCGACATCGCCGCAATCGTCGGCGGCGGCTGCGACGCGCGCACGGTGGGATTTGCGCTGAACGAGATGCCGCCCGAGCACGCGAACCTGCCCTGGCAGCGCATCATCAACCGCCAGGGCGGCATCAGCACGCGCGGCCTGGCCCAGCGCCAGCTGCTCGAAGCCGAGGGCGTGGCCTTCGATGCGCAGGATCTCGTGATTCTGGCGCGGCACCGCTGGGCCGGCCCCAGCGCCGATTGGGCCGCCGCGCATGGCTTCAATACCCTGCCGCCGCGCGACGACGCCGAGCAGCTCAGCCTGTTCTAACACTGCC
>LJCR01001923.1 GCA_001399705.1 Kouleothrix aurantiaca | reverse complement strand
GCCCGGCGCAGTTCGACGGCGCCACGCTCAGCTCCGAAGACCTTGAGCTTGATCTGTTTGTGTCGCCCGACCGCGCACAGCTGCTGCGCCTCGACCTCGACGAGTTTGCCGCGCGCGATTTCGAGCACCGCGAGCCCGCCACCTACGCCGCCGCACTCGCCGCTCTGGACGAACTGGAAGCGCTCGCCCGCGCTGCCGCGCCACCCTTCGACGCCAAGTAAACTATCCACAGGTTCTGCAGATACGTTTTGCCACGCTAAATAAGCGGCCACCGGCTTGGTATAATATCAAAATCATTAGCCTGATTTGATATACATCCAACATAATCTGTGTCATCTGCGTAATCTGTGGATACATGCTCATGGTTTATGGAAAAAAGCGCCCGTTTCTGCTTGGCCTGGTTCTGCTGCTAGTAGCCGCCTGCGGCCAGCCAGCCGCGACGCAGGTGCCCGCGCAACTGCCCACCGCAGTGGTGGCATTGTCGACACCCGTGGTGCAGCCGCCCGCCGCCCCAAGCGCCGCGCCAGCCGCCACGCTCCCGCCCGCGCCCACCGTCGTGCCAAGCCCCACCGTCGCCCAATCGTGGCGCTTTGTGGTGCTGGGCGACACGCGCACCGAAGGACTCAACCCGCCCGATGTGACCTACGCAATCGTGAAGCAGGCCGCTGCCGCGCAGCCCGCCATCGTGCTCGCCGTGGGCGACCTGATCAACGCGCTCAGCACGCCCGACGAGGTGCGCCAGCAGTGGCAAAACTGGCGCGCAGCGGTTGCGCCGCTCGGGCAGGCTGCCACCACCACGCCCTGGCTTCTGCCCACGCCCGGCAACCACGACGTGCAGAGCGGCGACTGGGCCACCGGCCTGCTCACCGAAGCCTTCCCCGAGCTGCCCGCCAACGGCCCGCCCGGCCTTGAGCGCCGCGCCTACAGCGTCGACTACGGCGGCGTGCGCTTCGTCTCGCTCGATTCCGAGCAGCGCACACAGATGCACCTGCTCGACGATGCGCAGCTTGCCTGGCTCGAAGCGCAGCTGCGCGACAATCCCGGCCACGCCGCAATCGTCTTCAGCCACGACCCGGCCTACCCGGTCGGGCCGCACGTCGGCTCGTCGCTGGACGTGTACCCAAAAGCACGCGACCGCCTGTGGGCCCTGCTGAAGCAGTATGGCGCGGTCTATTTCGCCGGGCACGAGCACCTGTACAACCACCAGATCGTCGACGGCGCGCACCAGATCATTGCCGGCACAAGCGGCTCGTTTGTCTACGGCGGCTTTGGCGGCGAGTTCTATCACTATGTTGTGGGCGAAGTGAGCGCAAACGCGATCACCTTCGTCGTCTACGACCAGAACGGGCAGGAGCGCGACCGCTTCACCGTGCCGTGATGGGGGTTGGCAAGTTTGCAGG
>LJCR01001921.1 GCA_001399705.1 Kouleothrix aurantiaca | reverse complement strand
GATCGTGGGCTTGCAGCGCACTTTCAACGATGTGCCGGTTGGGGCGCTGATGGCGCTGCTCGGCAGCAGCAACCGGCTGGAGCTTGCGGTGCGCAATGGCAGCGCAGCCCAGACCCTGGGGGTGGGCCTGGGCGACACGGTGCGGGTTTACGCGCTTGGCGCCACGGAGTGAGCGCGCGCCTGTGCGTATAGCTCGGCGGTTTGCACCACCACAATCGAAAACACCAGCCAGATCGCGCCGGCGATAAAGCCGCCGAGCACATCGGTCGGGTAGTGGACATTGAAGTAAATGCGCGAGATACCAATGCACAAAATCAGGAGCGCAGCCGCAATTGCAACCGCCACGCGTGCGACCCGGTGGGCCAGCAGCTGGATGGCAATGTACGCCAGCATGCCATAGCAGGCAATTGAGCCCATCGAATGGCCGCTTGGGAAGCTATAGCTCGTCAGGTGGAACGGGCCATCGAACAATGAAGGCCGCACGCGCTGGAAAATATCTTTCAGCAGCTGATTCAGCAAGCCCGCGCCGCCGCCCGCCAGCAGCAGGCCAGCCGCGTCGATCCAGCGCCCGCGCGCCAAGAGCGTAATGCCAACAAAAAGCAGCAGTGGGATGAGCACCGCTGGATCGCCCAGCATGGTAAACAGGAGCATTATCTGGTTTGGGATCGGCCCCCAGTAGCCATGAAACAGCGTCAGCAAACCGTCGTCGAAGGCCACAAAGCGGTCGCTAAACACGCCTTTCGCCAGCCAGCCAAACCCAATTGTCGCCAGGCCACAAAACGCGATTGCTACGAGCGCATAGGCAGTAATACGGCCCATGGGCAGAAGCTGCGGCGCCTGTGCAGCATTGCCGGGCTGCGGTGGCACGCGCGCCTCCAATACGTTGATCTGATCTTCCATTGCTCGCACCTTTGCCTAGTTGCATAAAAAATGCGCCTCTATAGCAGAATGTATGCCAGTATCATGCCTTCAGTGTGCGCCTGCCCGCTGCGGCAGGCTGAAACCTGGCAGTTGAATACTGCGATATAATCGGGCATTCGATATAGCAAGAAAAGGATGGCTATGCCTGAGGTCATCACCAGCATCGGCGAGATCCTGATCGATTTTCTGCCGATCATCGAGAATGGCGCAACGGTGGGCTTTCGCATGCACGTTGGCGGCTCGCCCTACAACGTGGCGATGGGGGTGGCGCGGCTTGGCCAGCCAGTGGCGTTTGCTGGCACAATTGCAACCGATTTCTTTGGCCGCTCGATGCGCGAGCATGTCGAGCGCGAGGGTATCGACACGCGCTTTCTGCTGAATGTCGACGCGCAGACGACGCTGGCGTTTGTGGCCTATGAGCACGGCGAGCCGGCCTACTCGTTCTATGGCGACAGCGCGGCCGATACCTTGCTCAAGAT
>LJCR01001922.1 GCA_001399705.1 Kouleothrix aurantiaca | reverse complement strand
GGGTGCCGGTGCCTGGGTTGGCTTGGGTGCGGGCGCGCTCGTCGGCTTCGGCGCGGGCTGCTGCGTTGGCCTGGGCGCGGGTGCCTGGGTTGGCTTGGGCGCGGGCGCGCTGGTGGGCCGCGCGGTGCTGCTTGGCTGCTGGCTTGGCGCGCTTGTCGCGCTCGGCGCGGGCGCGCTGGTTGGCGCGGCACTCGGCGCGCTGGTTGGCGGCAGAATGATCGGCACGCTGGTTGGTTCGTCTGTCGGCTGCGGCTCGGGCGTGCTGGTGGGCAGATTGGTTGGCGTGGCCTGGGCCTCGGTGGGCTGCGCTGTGGGCGCGCTCGCTGCGCTGGTAGCGGCGGCAGTCGGCAGGTCAGCAACCACGGTTGGCTGCGCCGAGGTGTTATTCAAAATCGACTGCAAGCCGACCAGCAGGTAGATGCCAATGATCACGGCCAGCATGGCGAGCATCAACGTGTACACCAGCCGGTCGCGCCGGGAGAGCGAGCTGTACCAGCCCGCCAGACCACCGGCCGCCGCTGCTTCCGCGACCTGCTCGTTTGCTGCAACCGTTGTGGGGACGGTTAAACCCATGTATAATGGGCATTGCAAATGGCCCTGCGACAGACAATATGTCGATTGGTCAACAGGAATGTCGAGCGGTTCGCCGCTGATATAGCATCGGTGCTCGGCAGTGGGCGAGGCGAAACGGATCGCCCGATTTTGCTTTAGCCCGAGATATGGGCAGTGTCCGGTTGGCTCGGCCATGATGAGCAGGTCTCCCTAGTGTTGTGGTACGACGCTCTTGCATAATTATACGGTGCCGGGTTCGCCGATTCAAAGGCTCTCGATTACTGAAAGTTAACAGCTATGCGCGTGTTGATTGTTTCGGACATTCATTCAAACTACACAGCTCTCGATACGGTTCTGAGCGTCGCTGGCGAGTACGATCAGCTATGGAACCTGGGCGATACGATTGGCTATGGCCCGCGCCCAAACGAGTGCGTGGTGGCCATGCGCGCGCGCGCCGACAGGATGCTGAGCGGTAATCACGACCTGGCGTGCCTCGGCAAGATCGACCTGAGCGATTTCAACCCCGATGCGCGCACCGCAAATATCTGGAACGGCAAGCAGCTCGCCGACGACAACCGCGCTGAGCTGGATGGCCTGGCGCCAAGCATGGAAGTCGATGATCGCTTTCTGCTGGCGCACGGCAGCCCGCGCGAGCCGGTGTGGGAATATTTGCTTTCGCGCGCGCAGGCCGAAGATAATTTCGAGCTGTTTACGCAGCAGGTGTGCTTTATTGGCCACTCGCACGTGCCGCTGGTGGTGCGCCTGCACCCGGATGGCACCTGCGGCGACCCGATGCTGGGCGAGGCCGACACGCTGTTCGAGCTTGAGCCGGGCTTCCGCTACTTTTT
>LJCR01001920.1 GCA_001399705.1 Kouleothrix aurantiaca | reverse complement strand
GTTCGGCATCCCTATCAAAACCGCAATTGGCGCGAGCATTGTCAGCGTGATCGCCACCTCGTCGGCGGCGGGCGCGGTGTATGTCGGGCGCGGGCTGAGCCACACGCGCCTGGCGATGGTCCTTGAGATTGCGACGACGCTGGGCGCGCTGGCCGGCGGCATCACCGCCGTGCTGCTCAGCCCGAACCTGCTAGAAGGATTGTTCGCGCTGGTGCTGGTGTATGTGGTTTACAGCATGCGCCACGTGTCTGGCGAGGCGAAGCTGGCGGGCGCCACCGGCGTGCTCGACACAAGTTATGTCGATTCAGCAACTGGCGCAACGGTGACGTACGGCGTGCAGCATTTGCCGCTTGGCATGGGCGCGAGCTTTCTGGCCGGCAACGTTTCCGGGCTGCTGGGCATTGGCGGCGGCATCATCAAAGTGCCGATAATGAGCCTGGTGATGGGCATGCCGCTGCGCGCGGCGATCGCCACCAGCAACTTCATGATTGGCGTGACGGCAGCGACCAGCGCGCTGATCTACTACCAGCGCGGCTTTCTCGACCCGAATATTGCGATCCCAACCGCGCTGGGCGTGCTGCTTGGCGCGCAGATCGGCACGCGCATTGGCGGCAAGGTGCGTGGCAACACGCTGAAGCTGACTTTCCAGGGCTTGCTGCTGGTGTTCGCGGTGCAAATGATGTATCAGGCGGTGCGAACATGAGCGGCGAACCCAAACACAGCGCCGTGCTGGCGCCCCGAGCGCTTGATAGCAGCACCACAGCCACACACGCCAGCGAGCAAGCGGCTTCTGTGCCGCCGCGTCGCGCCGAGCACGATGGCGTGGTCGTCATTTCGCTGCCGCGAGCGTTCGCCGGCCCCGAGCACGCATCGGCGCGCAAGGGCGTGGCCGAGCAGCGCGGCCTGCACGTGGCTTCCAACCTGAGCGAGCTTGTTGCCGCGACGCCGATCATAACGCCACAAGACGCCAAGCTCGCCAAAGAGCGGCGCGACCTGAACGAAATTGTGCATGGCGTGCTGATCATCGGCCTGGCCACCAGCACCGCGCTGATGCTGCTCGGTTTGGGCCTGGCATTGTTCTACCAGCGCGATCTGCCAACTGCCGTGCCCAATATTGGCGATGTGCTTGGCCGGGTGGCTGCACTACGGCCTTCAGGCTTTCTGGCGCTCGGCCTGCTTGTGCTAATCGCCACCCCGATCCTGCGCGTGGTCGGCTCGATTGGCGCGTTTGTCTACGAGCGCGACTGGCGCTTCGCCGCGATCACAAGCCTGGTGCTGGCGGTGCTGGCGGTGAGTCTGCTGTTTGGGCGCGGCTAGCCCGCCGGGAGGAAGCGCAGTGGAAGACGAAAACTGGCTGCAGCGCGAAGTGCGCGCCTTGTATGTGATCAGCGCAGCGCTCAAC
>LJCR01000192.1 GCA_001399705.1 Kouleothrix aurantiaca | reverse complement strand
GGAGTAGGATATACACAACGCTGTGGCCGTTGCGCGGCCAGGCTGTATTCCTTGGTGTTTAATGCTTCACGCGATGATGCGTATCGGCCGCGATGGCCGTATCGCCATCGCGTTTTTATTTGGAGAAGGGCTATGTTATCCGACAACGAGATTCGTGATGTGCTGCAGGGCGCACGTACGGTTGCAGTGGTGGGCATGAGCGACCGGCCCGAGCGCGATTCGTTTGCAGTTGCACGCTTTCTGCAGCGCAACGGCTACCGCGTCATCCCTGTCAATCCAAACCTGAAGGGGCGCGTGCTGGGGGAACGAACTTTTGCCAGCCTCCAGGACATTGCCGAGCCGGTTGATATCGTCGCAATTTTCCGGCGGCCCGAGCACGCACCCGCCGTGGTGGAGAGTGCGATTGCAATCGGCGCGAAAGTGGTGTGGATGCCGCTAGGGATTGTTGCCCCGGCTGCGGCTATGCGCGCCAAGCAGGCTGGCCTGCAGGTGGTGATGGATCGCTGTCTGGCGATTGAGCATCGCCGCTTGATGCGCGAAGTCGAAAGCGTGCTGTACTAGCAGCTGCTCACTGCATGTGGTGGTAGGCGCCATACGCCTGCCAGTTTTCTGTTCCCCTCGGCCTTCATCACCCAGGCCTGCCAGGCTCAGCCCCGCTGAAGCTCGGGCAGCGCCGCCCCAATGACAATGCGAAACCCCAGGTGATTACGCCATGACGCAGCAGGCAGCCGGCTGCGGTAGGTGCAGCGCGCGTGCGTTGGGTTGGTGGCGTGCGACGAGCCACGCAGGGTATACACGCCCTGTTCGCGGAAGCTGCGCTGGGCGCCGGGATAGCTGGCATACTCGCTGGCTGTCCACTCCCAAATATTCCCCACGCAATCATGCAAGCCGTATGGGCTGGCACCGTGCGGGTAGCACCCGACTGGCGAGGTCGTCCAGTTGCCGCGCGCTTCGGCAGTGTTGGCGTATGATGCAGACCACTGATCGCCCCACGGGAACTTGCGCTTAACCTGGTTTTGCCCATCCCAGCTTGCTGCTTTTTCCCATTCTTCTTCTGTGGGCAGGCGCACAATCTGCCCGGCGGGCAGCATTCCATCGGCGCGCAGGCGCACCGTAAGCCAGCGGCAATATGCCGACGCATCGTGCCAGCTAACGCTGACAACCGGGCACGCCGGATTATTGTAGCGAGGATCGTACCAGTGGTGTGGCGGCGCCTGCAGCGGCATTGCGGCAAGGAACCGGGCGTATTCTTCATTTGTGACTGGGTAGATCGCGATGGCAAATGGCGGCAGCGCAAGCGTTTGCACCGGGCGCTCGTCGTCATATCCTTCGGCTGCGCCAAGAATAAACTCGCCGCCGGGAATCGATACCATCTGCGGCATTGCGTGCGCGAGCCGCGGATGGCCAAGCTTGCCAAGGAGCAGGCCCGCCTCAATGCGTTCGGCGACGCTCAGATCGGTATCAGTGACACAGGCCACCAGGCGTTCGCGCACTTCGCCGCGCAACGAACGATTCGCCCAGGGCAGCTCACGCATTTCCAGCAGGCAGGTGGCGGCGAAAAAAACCTCGCTCGTGCTGGGAATACTGCTGCCCGGTGGGTGGAGCAGCAGCCGAACAAACAAGCGCGCGATGTGTGGGATGCCGCGTAATTCAAGCTCGCGCACACCATGAAGCAGCGTTTCGCGCCAGTGGGGCGCGCGGCGATATTCATAGGCGCGGGTGGGAAAATCGGGTTGGGCTGCGAGCGCCCGCCCGGCCAGATATTCACGAAGCTGCGTGTTTGGCATGGCGTACATGCCGCTGCTGGTTTGCACTAATAGCGCATTCCGGCAGCACCAATCCAGCAGATTCAGGCAGGCCGAAGCAGCAGGCTGTATTTGCAGGCGCAGTTTCCGCAGTTCGGCGCCAACTAACACTTCAACCTCAGCCAGCATGATGGTTGGCTCGTCGTCTGGGTTGTGCTGTGATTGCATTTGCAGAGCCAGAGCCAGCGCTTCAACCAGCGCAAACCGATCGCTAAGGGCCGGCCACTGGGCGAACTCTAACCCCTGATTGACCTGGCGCGCGGCTTCGGTCTGCCCGGTTTGCCAGCCGCTCAGGAGCAGGTTGGCGAGCCGGTGCAGAATCAAATTGCGGTTGGCCGGCAGTGCATAGCCTTCCGCATGAACCAGAACGCTCAGCACCAGGGTAAGTGGTGTGCGGGTAAATGCGCGCAGGCGCTCATCGCCCAGCAGCAGCGCCTGAAACTGCTCAATATGTTCGTTGGAGATAATAAAAGCGGCCCGATCGGCGACGCTGCTGTACCAGCGCTCGATCATTGCGTTGGTTTGCGCCTGATCGGGCGGGGCGAGCGCAAAGCGCGAGAAGCTGGCCAGCGGCGCCATTGAGGCGGGGCGAAATGCTGTGCAGCTCAGCACATAGCGGTTGAGCGGGTAGCGCGCCACAAAGCGCCCTAAAGCCAGCATATATGCATGCTCGCTGGCGTTGCGCGGCAGGCCATCAATGTCGTCAATCAGAACAATGCACTCGCCGCGCTCAAGCATTGCCTGAATCGTTGGTACCAGGTCGCTCAGGTTGCTGTACTGCAGCCATCCCTCAATCGCTTCCCAAAAAGCACCCAGAGTTGGGATGGATTGCTCGTTTGGGGCGGCGTTGTTGTGGGCCAGTGCCGCAGCGATATTGGAGCCAGATAAGGAAATCGGCAGCGGCACCGGCGCGCTCCAGGCTGCTGCGAGCGCGCTGCTCTCCGTGTCGCCGGTTGCCTGCGCTGCACAGGCCAGTGCAATCGCGTGCAGGCTGGTTGTTTTGCCGCTGCCAGGCTCGCCCTGAATGAGGATCCGGGCGCCTGATTTGCTGGCGTGTGCAAAGAGGCTTGTCGCCACCTGCTGGCCGGGCTCGGGCGCGGCGGGCATGGCGAGCGCACTCAGCGTCCGGTCGACATACAGTGTGGAAAGCTGGCGATACTGATCGCCCCAGCTGCTCATGCCGGCCAGCGCCAGGTAGCGTAGCTGGTCGAGCAGCATCGACTGGTAGGCGCGGAGCAGCGCCGCGCTGTCGGGTTCGGGCGCGGCGCTGCTAGCTGGCGTAGCGGTGGCCACAACGGCATCGCCAGGGCGATCGCTGACTTCAATGCCCTGGTCGCGCAGTTCGTATTTTATGCGAGCGATGTCGTTTCGCGTTTCGTCGAATTGGTGCCAGATGTAGGGCGGGGTGAAGGCCCCAAACTGGGCGCGCTGAAGCTCCAGCAATTCGAGCGTTCGGCGGTGGACTGCTAGCTGTCGTTGAAGTGCTTCAATTGACTCAACATCCTGCATAACGTACCGTTAATTCAATTTGATTTGAAAGAAATTTTTTGATTGTTTGGGTGATATCGTAAAGATCAAACGGTTTGGCTACAACGTGCTGGCATCCTACTTTTTTTGCGGTGCAGATTGCTGGCGCGACATCATATGCCGTCATTGCAATAATTGGCACTTCGTCGAGCGCCGGGTCGGAACGGAGCTGAAGCGTAACTTCCCATCCATCGATGCCGGGCATGCAAAGATCGAGCAGAATTGCGGTGGGCCGCCATTGACGCGCGAGCTGGATTGCCTCGTACCCATTCGATGCTTCAATTACACGGAACCCCTGATCGAGCAGCGCATATTTGACGACGGTGCGGATATCGGTCGAGTCATCGACAACAAGGACTGTTTCAACGGGCATGGTTTACCTCCTCTGGGTTCAACGTCGTGGTATGAAGAGCAGGTAGTAGTCTGGGAATGCTATCGCGAGATACATACCATAGAGATAGCGCGTACCCTCCTTCGTGCATGTACTGTTCATTGCATTCTGCGTGGAATTGCAGGGTGCGCCGCAAGGCGCTTGAACCATACATAATTACCTACAATACTACTAGTTCTAATAGTATCGAACCCGGGCCGTTCTGTAAAGTGGTTTAGGTAACACTAGTGTCACAAAAGGATTGCACCTGAGTCACAATTTGGTATCTTCTTGATTATAAGGAAATTATCAGGAAAGGGCATGGAATGCCCAATACTGCTCGCATCATGCACATCAGATAGAGCTATTCCCGCAAACAAACGGACGCAGGCGCGGCGATTTTTCCACATAAATTCGTTGACACTTGGGTAAAGGAGTGGTATAATTTAGCACAAAAGTTCTATTATTACCAGAGTAATGTGATGCTAAACACGAGTATGACAATGAGGTGGAGCTATGACCAACCGCGAAATCGCCGCCATTCTGTTCAACATCTCCACGATCCTTTCCACCCAGAACGGTAACCCGTATCGGATCCGTGCATACCGCCAGGCGGCGCGCAACCTCTTGCGTGCGCGCCATTCTGTTGCCGAACGGGTGGCAGCCGGGCAGCCGCTTGGCCTGCCGCGCCTGGGCAAAAGCCTGACGGCTAAAATCAGCACGCTGGCGCAGAAAGACGCGCTACCCTTCTACGAAGCGCTGTGTGATGAGCTGCCAGCCGAAGAGCGCGGGCTTATTCGGCTGAATGTGCGCGGGCTTGGCCCGACCATTGCGGCGCGTATTCATAAGGATCTTGGGGAGACCGATCCTTCCAGCCTGCGACGCGCCGTTGCCACGGGTCGGCTGCAACGCGTGTGGGGCGTTGGCCCCAAGCGCACCGCCGCCATCCTGGATGCAATCGGCGGGAGCGAGCTGCGCCAGGAACGTTTGCCACTGTAAAGTATTTCGAGCGTGAGGGTGGGTGCCGCGTGCGGCGCTTGCCCTGCGCGCCAGGGCTGTTTGCCCCGATAGGAGCACCATGCTACGCCAACGAGGGCTCGACGAACTGTTTGACGAGCTGGAAGAAGCTGAAGATGGATTGCTTGATGCAACGCTGGATGAGCAAACCACGATTGAGCCACTGCCCGGCACAGCCGACGCGCAGGATATGGCCGGCGGGTTTCGCACCAAGCTGGCGCTGACGCCGCGCCCCTACCAGGACGATGCGCTGGCGGCCTGGCTTGCCGCCGAAGGGCGCGGCGTGGTGGTGCTGCCAACCGGCGCGGGCAAAACCGTCCTCGCGCTGATGGCGACGGCGCGGCTGGGCCTGCGCACGCTGGTGGTTGTGCCCACTATCGAGCTGCTGTACCAGTGGCGCGACGCGATGATCGAGCGGCTGGGCGTGGCGAAAAGCAATGTCGGCATTCTGGGCGACGGCCACCGCGAGCTGCGGCCGATCACCATCAGCACCTATGCCTCGGCGGCAATGCCGGAAGCGCCGATCGCCGGCACCGGCCTGCTGATCTGCGACGAGGCGCACCACCTGCCGTCGCCGTCGTACAGCGTCATTCCGGCACGCTGCGGTGCGCCCTATCGGCTAGGCATCACCGCCACGCCCGAGCGCAGCGACGGCGCGGAAAACGCGCTGTACCGCCTGATGGGGCCAGTGGTGTACCAGCGCACGCCGGCCGAACTCTCGGCCGATGGGCACCTGGCGAAGTTC
>LJCR01001918.1 GCA_001399705.1 Kouleothrix aurantiaca | reverse complement strand
CGTCAAGGGCTTTACCAAGCTGCATCCCGAAGTTCCCGAACACCTGCGCGGCACCTACGCCGGCCTGGCAATGCCGCCCGTGATCGACTACCTGAAAACGCTGGGCGTGACGGCAATCGAGCTGCTGCCGATTCATCACCACGTCGACGAGCGCTTTCTGGTGGACATGGGCAAGGTCAATTACTGGGGCTACAACACCCTCGGCTACTTCGCGCCCGACTCGCGCTACAGCAGCTCGGGCACGGCCGGCGAGCAGGTGCGCGAGTTCAAGTCGATGGTGAAGGCCTACCACGCCGCCGGCATCGAAGTCATTCTCGACGTGGTGTACAACCACACCTGCGAAGCTGGCCGCCTCGGCCCAACGCTCTCGTTCCGCGGGATCGACAACCTGGTGTACTACCGCCAGCCAGCCGGCCACCTGCGCGAATATATTGACTACACCGGCTGCGGCAACAGCCTGAGCATGCTGCACCCGCGCACGCTCCAGCTCATTATGGACAGCCTGCGCTACTGGGTCACCGAGATGCATGTCGACGGCTTCCGCTTCGACCTGGCGGCAACGCTGGCCCGCGGCCTCCATGCCGACTCGCAGCTCACCACCTTTTTCGACATGATCCACCAGGACCCGGTGCTCTCGCAGGTGAAGCTGATCGCCGAGCCGTGGGACATTGGCCCGGGCGGCTACCAGGTCGGCAACTTCCCGGTGCTGTGGGCCGAGTGGAACGGCAAATACCGCGACGCGATTCGCCGCTACTGGAAGGGCGACGACATCCCGACGCCCGAGCTGGCGTATCGCCTGACGGGCTCGAGCGACCTGTACAAGCACAACGGCCGCCGGCCCTACGCCAGCATCAACTTCATCACCGCGCACGACGGCTTTACCATGCGCGATCTGGTGAGCTACAATCACAAGCACAACGAGGCGAACGGCGAAGACAACCGCGACGGCGAGAACCACAACAACTCGTGGAACCATGGCGCGGAGGGCGCGACCGAGGACAAAAAGATCAACGCCCTGCGCGCGCGCCAGCAGCGCAACCTGATGGCGTCGCTGCTGCTTTCGCAGGGCGTGCCAATGCTGCTGGCGGGCGACGAGCGCAGCCGCACGCAGCAGGGCAACAACAACACCGACTGCCAGGACAACGGGCTGAACTGGGTCGACTGGCGGCTCGACGATGCCGGGCGCACCATGCTGGCCTTCACGCAGAAGCTTATTCGCCTGCGCAACGAACACCCGGCCCTGCACCGCCGCAAATTCTTCCAGGGGCGCAGCATCCACGGCAGCAGTGTGCACGATATCGAGTGGTTCCTGCCCGACGGCCAGGAAATGACCGACGCCGAGTGGGGCACATCGACGGCGCGCTGCCTGGGCCTGCGCCTGAACGGCCCGGCCATGGCCGAG
>LJCR01001919.1 GCA_001399705.1 Kouleothrix aurantiaca | reverse complement strand
CCTCCAGGCCGTCGCCATAGGTGGCAAGCTGCGCGTCGCGCATGGCCGCGCACAATTCATCCACCGAGAGCTCGCGGGCGGCGCGGCCCTCAAACACGCGCTGCTCGAACAGGAAGCGGCTGGAAATATCGACCACCACCTGACACGCGCTCATCAGCGCGCCTTCCAGCACCTCAACCTGCTCGGCGGGTGGCAGCGTGCTCATCGCTGCGTTACGCACAATCGTCTCGCAGAAAATGCTGGCGGTTTCGGCCAGCGTCATGGGTGTGCTGCGGTTCAGCTCGGGCATGCGCGCCAGGTTGACGTTGTGGTAGGCGTGGCCCAGCTCGTGCGCCAGCGTCGACACGCTTTTGAAGCTCGGCTCGTAGTTCGAAAGAATGCGCGACTCGTCGGCGCGCAGGGGCATGCAGAACGCACCGTCGCGCTTGCCCGGGCGCGGCTCGGCGTCGATCCAGCGCTCGCGGAAGGCACGCGCCGCGAACTCGCTCATGCGCGGCGAGTAGCTGCCAAACTGCTGCACAATAAAATCGGCTGCGGCGTTGTAGCCCCAGGCGCTGCCGGACTGCCCCACCGGCGCGAACAGATCGTACCAGGCCAGGCGCTCCAGGCCAAGCATGCGCGCTTTGGCGTGCAGGTAGCGCCGGAAATCGGGGAAGGCTTCGCGCGCGGCCGCCATCATCGCATCAAGCGTCGCGCGGTCGATATTGTTGCTGAACAGGGTCGCTTCCAGCGGCGACGACCAGCCGCGCCGCCGCGCCAGCGTCAGCACTTCCCCTTTGATGCTGTTCATTGCGGCGGCCAGCGGCACTGCGGTGCGGCGCCAAGCATCCAGCTCGGCGCGGTAGCCTTCTTCGCGCACCGCTCGGTCGGGGTTGTATGCCAGGTTGCGCACCGCACTCATAGGCATTTCGCGCGCCGTTTCGCCCGCACCAACCGTCACCAGCAGCTGCGAGGCGATGTTATTGTACAGGCGGCTCCACGCGCTGCTGCCGCTCGGCGCAAGCTCGGCAGCCAGCGCTTCCTCGGGCGGCGACATCAGGTGCCGGGCGCGCTGCTGAGCCTGACGCACCATAAAGGCATATTCTGCCGCCGTCACCGAGTCGGCAAGCAAGGCATCAACATCAAGGCCGCCCAGCCACGCCGTCAGGCGCGTCGAAAGCTGGGCCAGTTTGACGGCGCTTTGCTGGTATTCGCTCAAGCGCGCCTGGGCCAGTGTATCGCGCGAGTTCGTTGCTACAAAGCTGTAGATATACGCCTGCAAGGTGCCCAGCCGCTCGAACAGCGGGTTCAGCGCGGCCACCACCTCGTCGAAGGCGGCAGCGGCGGCTTCGGCGGGCGGCGGTGCGGCGGGCTTGGCAATGCCCAGCCGGTCGAACAGCGCCACCGCCACGTCGATACTGCC
>LJCR01001917.1 GCA_001399705.1 Kouleothrix aurantiaca | reverse complement strand
GTGGCGCAGCCCAACCGAGCGCACGCCGAAAGTGGCCCCGCAGCTTGGTTTCGCGCAGCAGCGGCGCGTCCCAGGGCACGTTCCCGCGCATCCACAGGCCGCTCAACAGCTCGTCGGCGGCCAGCCCGGTGCGCACAGCCACACTGGCGATGATCTGACGGTAGTGCGCTGCTCGGCACTCGCCGGCATTCAGCATTTGATAGCGCAGGAGCAACTGCGCTTCCAGGTCGCGCTCGCGCAGGCATGCCGCCAATTCCTCGGGCGTCATGCAGCGGTCGCGCAGCCAGTCTGCCCACGCGGCGCTGTTGCCCAGCCCGCGCCGCTCGCGGAAACCCGCAACCAGGCAGGTATCGGCCTGGGGCGAGATGCCGCGTTCCAGCGCTTCGTCCACGGCCAGGCAGCGCAGCGTGGCACGCCGCAGCATGCGCGGCAGTGCTGGCGACAAGAGCTTCAGAAATGACAGCACCAGCTGATCGGGCACATGCCGCCCATCGACGCTACGGCCGAGATATGCCTGCTGGTAGTGATGCAGATAGCTCGTCCGGCGGGCGCGCACAGGCGGGCGCTCCGGCCACGGCCTGGTGCCTGCGGTGCGCGCCGCGATCGTGCGCACCAGCGCCAGGGCGTCGGCCTGCTTGAGGTCCGCCGCCTGGTTGCGCAGAAAACTGCGTAACGTGTCCATCTCGCCGCGATCGATGCCCGCGGCGGCGAAGATCGCTGCGTAGTTGCGTTCGGTAAATGGCCGCCGCTTCGCCGCCGCGATCAGCGCCGCCGCCGTGCGCGCCGAAACAAGGCCGCGCGCACGTGCCCGCCCGAGGTTATGGCGTATATTCACCAGCGGCTCGCCGAGCGGGCGGTAGCCGCTGTCGGCGTCGGCGTGCATCACGGCCACCTCGTCGTCGCCGTCGAGCGCGCCGGCTTTGTACATGCGGTAAATCTCACCGATCCCTTCCATCCCGAACACATCCAGCTCGGCGGCGCGCAGCGCGCCCAGGCTCGACGCGCCCAGCACGCGCACGCCCAGCTCCAGGGCGTACAAAATCTCTTTGTGTGTGACAGCCGGCGTTTGGAAGAAATAGCCGTCGACAATGCCGAGGACGTCGGGCTGATCTGCACGCAGCTTCAGAACATCGCCCTGCTGAATCGGTGGCAACAGGTGCAGGTCGGCGGGCGTGGTCGCCCATTCACGCCGCACCTCGGCCGCAGAGATCGACGGGCCGATGCAGATATATACGCGTGGCCGGCGCTGCTGGCTCATCCTTTATCCCTCCTCGAGCATACGCAGCCCCGGCGCGACGACATGGACGACCGGCAGGCCAAACTCCGGGCGCGTCAGATCGACAGCCAGCGGCGATGCACCAGTGTAGGCGCGCACGCGCCGCACGATCTCGCGCAGCGTATCG
>LJCR01001916.1 GCA_001399705.1 Kouleothrix aurantiaca | reverse complement strand
GTACCATATTTTCTCCGCGCAGAGATCAGGTAAAATACGTATGTTCGGAAATTCTCCGCTGGCAAGCGGCGGCACGATCTGCCTGAGGAATAGAACTGACAGGAGCGCCCGATGTATACGGCCGACGAACTGATTGCGCTGCTTGACCTTCAACCGCTGCCGATCGAGGGCGGCTTCATCCGGCGCACCTACACCGCCGCCGACCGGGTTAGCGCCGAGGCGCTGCCCAGGCGCTATGGCAGCCCGCGCGACTTCTGCGGCGCGATCTACTATTTGCTTGGGCCAGGCGATTTTTCGGCGCTGCACCGCCTGCGCACCGACGAAATCTACCACTTCTACCTGGGCGACCCGGTGGAGCTGCTGATGCTGCACCCCGACGGCAGCCATAGCGTGCATACGCTCGGCCCTGATCTGCGCGCCGGGCAGGCCGTGCAGCTGGTGGTGCCGCGCGATGTCTGGCAGGGCTCGCACCTCGTTGCTGGCGGCGGCTGCGCGCTGCTTGGCACGACGATGGCGCCGGCCTATGAGCAGGAGGATTTCGAGATCGGCACGCGCGACGCGCTTGTTTCGGCTTACCCCGCCTGCGCCGAGCGAATTTCCGCGCTGACACGCGAGTAGACGACTGGCGGCGATGACCGACCACCAAGTTATTCATCGCAAAGGACGCGAAGAGCGCAAAGGGTTTGCAGGCTAGAAGGTTGCGCGGCGAATGAGGGCTGACGAACGGCCGCCAGAAAATTTACCACGGAGGCACAGAGGCACGGGGGAAAGGTTTGCACGTTGCAGGTTGAATGTTTGAAGGCTACTGCCAACCGCCAACCGCCAACTGCCAACTGCCAACCGCCAACCGCCAAATGCCAACTGCCTACTGCAAACTGCCTACTGCCCACTGCCTTGTATCTTCGTAGTCAATCTTCGCCCGTGAGCGTTTCGCGGTGGCCCGCAAGGGCAGCGTGCTCGGCATGGCGCAGCTGCGCGCAGAGCGCTTCGGCGCTGGGGCCGGCGTGTGTTCGCGTGGTGTCGGTGATCAGCACAAACTCGATGTTCAGCGGCTTGCGCGAGAAGCGCTGGCTGCTCACGCGGTAGCGCTTGTACTCGCGCTGCACAAGCTGTGTGTGCCCGCGCGCGATATTCAGCTCCAGCAAGCGCTCCAGCGGGATCATGCCATCGGTGCTGTAGCTGGTGAGGATGGCGCGCGCGTTGAGCGTTTCGAGTAGCGCGGCGTAGGCGCGCTCGGCTTCGCCGCGATAGTTGTAGGCGCTGCGCCGCTCGGTGCGCCAGTCGGCGCGAATGGCGGCTTTGTTGCGCCCGTCGATACGCTCGCTCAGCGCCGGCCGATCCCACAGCGCCAGCGAGTTCAGCACATGGGAGTTGCTGCCGTAGGGGTGCTGGTTGTAGGGCGGG
>LJCR01001915.1 GCA_001399705.1 Kouleothrix aurantiaca | reverse complement strand
GCGACCAGGAAGAAGCCGCCGCGACGATTGGCGCGAGCCGCTTTACCATCCTGCGGCGGGTGGTGCTACCCGCCATCGCCATGCCGCTCACCACCGGCGCGCTGCTGAGCTTTGCACGCGCAATTGGCGAGTTCGGCGCGATTGTGGTGGTGGCGGGCAACATCCCGCTGCGCACGCAAACCGCCGCCGTGTATGTGTTCGGGGAAATCGAGTCGGACAATCAGCGCGGCGCGACCGCTATGTCGGTGGTGATGCTGCTGATTGCATTCAGCCTGGTGCTGCTCGTCGATTACTTGCAGAGAAGACGCCATGAGTGAGATTGTGTACCCAAAAGAAGCCAGCGCCGGGCAGCACAGCCAGCCGGGCGGCACCCGCGCCTCGGCGCTGCGGGCGCGGGCCGGGCAAAGCTGGCTGAAATGGCTGGCGATTGGCGTGGTGGTGCTGTATGTCGCCGTGCTGATTCTTGCCCCGCTTGGCGCGCTGATCCAGGGCGCGTTTGCACGTGGCCTCGGGCCGATGTTCGCCGCGCTGACCGAGCCGGATGTGCTGGGTGCATTCTGGCGCACGCTGCTGATCAGCGTGATTGTGGTGCTGGTGCATGGCGTGTGCGGCACCGCCGTGGCCTGGGTGATGGTGCGCCACCGTTTTCGCGGGCGGCGCATTCTGAACGGCCTGCTCGACCTGCCCTTCGCGGTTTCGCCGGTGGTGGCGGGCTATATGCTCATCCTGCTGTTTGGCCGCACCGGCGTGCTTGCGCCGCTCACCAACGCGCTGGGCATCCCGGTGGCTTTCGCGCTGCCCGGCATGATCCTGGCGACACTGTTTGTGACGATGCCCTTCATGGTGCGCGAGCTGATGCCGGTATTACACGCCTTTGGCATCGAGCAGGAGCAGGCCGCCGCGACGATTGGCGCAAGCGGCTGGCAGACCTTCCGCTATGTGACGTTTCCCGCGCTGCGCCACGGCTTCGCCTATGGCATCACGCTCACGTTTGCGCGCGCGCTGGGCGAATTTGGCGCAATTCTCGTGATCAGCGGCGGCATTCAGGGGCGCACCGAAACCGCCACGCTCTACATCTTCCGCGCGCTGGACGACCGGCAGTATATCGGGGCCTACAGCGCCGCGCTGGTGCTGGGCCTGATCTCGCTCATTCTGGTGCTTGGCGCAGACCGGATGCGCGGGCGGGAGCACTAGCAGGAGACAGGAGACAGGAGACAGGAGACAGGGGTAGCCGGTTCATGGCGCAGCACTTTTGCCCGGCCGCTAAAGCAGCGGGCTAGATTGCGGCGAAGCCCGCCTTCGCGGGCTGTCCGAGTTCATTTGTAAAAGACCATAAGCCGCCGCACTACCGGGCGACGCCCGCTGAAGCGGGCGTCGCTTCGAAGCCCGGTCGTTTACCGCCGGG
>LJCR01001914.1 GCA_001399705.1 Kouleothrix aurantiaca | reverse complement strand
CACGAATATAACGTCGAGCAATTGCTGCCCTATGCGCAGAAGGGCATCCCGATCGTCGGCACCAGCACGAGCTGCACGCTCACAATCAAGGAAGAAGCGCCCGAGCTGCTGGGCATGCACGAAACCGCCGCGCGCCTGGTGTCCGAAAACACCTACGACATTTTCGAGTTTTAGCGCCTGCTCTACGAGCGCGGCGAGCTGAACACCGATTTCAAGCCGCTCGACCGCACGCTGCCCTACCACGCGCCGTGCCAGCTGCGCGCCCACAACCTGGGCCGCCCCGCACTCGATATTCTTGAGCTGGTGCCGGGGCTGGAGCTGAACGAGAGCACGGCCGCCTGCTGCGGTTTGGCCGGCAGCTATGGCTACAAGGCCGAGAAGTACGACATCGCGATGGACGTGGGTGCGGGCCTGTTCGAGTTTGTGCGCGCGAGCGGCAGCGACACCGCCGTGTGCGACTCGGAGATTTGCCGCTGGCAGATCGCGCACGGCACCGGCAAAGAGCTGCGCCACCCGATTGAAATTCTGCGCGAGGCGTACGGGTAGAAACGCGGAGACACGAGAAGGGGAGACGCGAAATTGATCGTGTCTCCCCTTCTCGTATCTCGTTAGCCCAACACGCTAGCTGGCCGGCTTGTCGCCCTGACCCTCACCCACCCACTGCTCGGCGTTAAATTCGCCGGTGTCCTGGCGCGGTGTGGTCGTATCGGTGTCGGGGATAACCTGCCCGCTGGTCCAGGTGTCGCCCGGCGTTTTGCCCGGCCCCTGGCCCTCGCCCACCCACTGGTCGGCGTCATACTTGCCGGTGTCGGCGCGCGGGCCGTCGCCCTGGCCTTCGCCAACCACCTCGCCACTGGTCCACGCGCCATTGGCTGGCGCATCGTAGTAGCCGTAGCGGCGCGGCGCGCTCGTGGTCGCGGCAGCATGCTCCACGCGCTTGCCGCTCGAATCATACATGGCAATGCGTGGCGGCGCGCCGGCTGTTGCGGCTGCGCTGGCCTCGTGGATATCGTCGCGCACGCTGCTCGCGCCATCTTCCGAGAGCAGGCGATGCACTTCGGCGGTATCTTCGTCCTGCGCGCGCACAGCCACCAGCGTCTTGCCGTTGTTCACCTCGGTCTCGTAGCCGCGCGCATCTTCCTGCGGGATGCCGCTGAAATCGATCAGCGCCGCCGACACGCCACCAACCACCGCGCCCGTCACCGCGCCGGTGAGCGCGGCAAACAGCGCGCCGCCGGCCACAAACGGCCCAATGCCCGGGATCAGCAGCGCGCCCAGGCCCACCAGGCCACCCCACACCGCGCCAACCGCCGCGCCCTCGCCCGCCGACACATCTTCGCTGCTCCCGCCAGTCGCTTCGGCGTTGCGCGAAATAATCGAGATATCGTCAAGCATCAGCGGGCCGT
>LJCR01001913.1 GCA_001399705.1 Kouleothrix aurantiaca | reverse complement strand
ACCCCACTCGACCGGCTGATCAGCGCGGCGCTGCTGCGTCTGCGCATGCGCACGCCATTTTTCGCCACGCTGGCCCTGTTCGCCCGCATCGAGCCGAGCGCGTCAGTGGAAGCAGCCGCGACGGATGGCCGCAGCGTGTTTGTGAACCCGACGCTGTTCCAATCGCTTACAGCGCCGCAGCAGGACGAGCTGCTGCTTCACGAGGTGATGCACGCCGCGCTGCTGCATGTGCCCCGCCGTGGCACGCGCGACCCGCAGTTGTGGAACGTCGCCTGCGACATTGTGGTGAACGGCCTGATCGCCGACATTGAGGGGGTGGCGCTGCCGCCCGACGCGCTGCGCGGGCTGCAGGAAACCGCGCAGGAGGCGCTGGACGAGATGCGGCTGCTGATCTTCGAGCTGCGCCCGCCAATTCTTGAGCAGGTTGGGCTGGTGGCGGCGCTGCAGGCGCGGCTCAACTCGGTGGAAGGGCGCGCCAGCCTGCACACCCGCCTGCTTACCAACCGGGTCGGAACGCTGCCAGCAGCGGTCGAGCAGGCGCTGTATCGCATCGCGCAGGAAGCGCTGAATAACGTGCTGAAACACGCCCAGGCACGGCATGTTACAGTGCGGCTGGAGCGCGCAGAAACCGCAGTGCGGCTCGAAATCAACGACGACGGCATCGGGTTTGAACCATCGCGTATGGAAGCCAGCGGCGGCGTGGGCCTGCGCGGGATGGCCGAGCGGGTGGCGCAGCTTGCTGGAACATTTACCCTGCTCAGTGCGGCGGGCTCCGGGACGCACCTGCATGTGGAGGTACCATTATGACGTGCCCAATTCGCGTGTTGGTGGCCGACGATCATCTGGTGGTGCGCCTGGGTATTCGCACGCTGCTGGCGGCCGAGCCGGATATCGACGTAGTGGGCGAGGCGCGTGATGGCCTGGAAGCCATAGCCGAGGCGCTGCGGCTCCAGCCCGACGTGATTCTCATGGACCTGATGATGCCGCATGTCGATGGGATCGCCGCGATCGAGCGCATCCGGGCATGCCAGCCAGCGGCGCGCATTCTGGTGCTCACCACCTCCGAAGCCGACGACAAAGTGTTTCCCGCCATTCGCGCGGGCGCGCTGGGCTATACGCTCAAGGATTTCGGGCCGGCCGAGCTGGTGCGCGCCATTCAGCGCGTCTTTCGCGGCGAGTCGTCGCTGCACCCGGCAATTGCGCGCAAGGTGCTTCACGAGCTGGCACATTCTTCGCAGCGCCAGGCCGCCGCCGAGCCGCTGAGCGAGCGCGAGCTGGCGGTGCTGCGCCTGATCGCGCGCGGCGAAAGCAACCAGGAGATCGCTGCGGCGCTTCAGATTAGCATCGCCACGGTGAGCAAGCACGTCAGCCATATTCTCGACAAGCTGCACCTGGCCGGCCGCACCC
>LJCR01001912.1 GCA_001399705.1 Kouleothrix aurantiaca | reverse complement strand
GGCCCAGGTTATGCACGATTCCACTGCGCGCATGCTGAATGGCGCGAGCGGCCCTGCTGGCAGCGTCGCGTTGGCCAGCGATGGCTCGCTAGCGGCATTCGTTCCCGCCCAGCGCGCCATGACCTGGCAGATCACCGATGCGGCGGGCGTGGGCGTGGTGCGCGAGCGCTATTGGCTGACCTTCCAGCCCGGCGAGGTGCGGGTGTGCGCAAGCTGCCACGGCTTGAGCCAGTACGATCAGGCCGGCCACACCGCGCCGACCAACTCGCCCGAGGCGTTGCGCCAGTTGCTGAAATCGTGGAAGCTGCTGATGACGCCGACCAACCCGGTCTATGTGCCGCTCTCGCGACAGTAGCGCGTGGCTTACTTACACAAGCGCCGGGTGGTATGAACCGCCCGGCGCTTTTTCGTTGCTGCCTTCGTGCATGATTGTGAAAGCGATGCGCAAATAAGGCAAGTCAGCATTGCAATCACTAACCCCCATTCCCTATCCCCCAACCCTGCGCCGAAAGCGCACAGCTTTACACATCAAATTCCAATCTCGGCTTCATCCTTCCCGTATGTTTCGCGGAGTATCGTGTGCCTGGAATAAAACGCATCGGTGCGCGCCCGCCTGTAGAGCGAAAAGCGCAAGGAGAATCAGAATGGCGCAGGTACAAACCCAGCGCGCAGCCCGCGTGATCAGCGCGCTGCAAATCGCGATCATCGTCCTGGTTGTAATCACCGCATTCGTTCATTTGCAGCGCGGCATTGGCATGCTCGCCGGCGGTGGGCCGGGTGGTTTTGCAGGCCGGCCGCGCCTCGGCAACGGGCAGGGTGGTCCGCCGCCCGGTGGCTTTCAGGCGAACGGGCAGAATGGCACCGTGCCGGCTGGCGGCTTTCAGGGTGGTGGGCGTGGTCTTGGTTTGGGCTTCGCGATTATGCGGATGTTGCCCATCCCGCTGCCCTACCTGTTTTTGCTGAGTGGCATTGGCTATCTGGTGCTGGTGGGCGCGCTGAACCTGCCCGCGCTCAGCGCCTACCGCTCGGCAATTCGCTGGCTGCTGATTGCCTTTGCCGCCGTCACGATTATCATGTACTTCCTGATCTCGGGCTTCCGCTTCAATCTGGTTGGCTACCTCGACAAGGCGGTTGAAGTTGCGCTCATCGTCCTGCTCCTGATCGACGGGCAGCGCGCAGTCGCGAAAACAAGCCCGCCAGCCACCGACCCAGGCGCAAGCGCGTGATATGCACACTACGCACTACGCACGCTGCAGCGTGCGTAGTGCGTCATTCCTGACTTCTGAATCCTGACTTCTGACTCCTGCCTACGTGTCCCGCATCGCCACAAGCACCGCTCCCGCCGCGCCGAACGACAGCAGCGCCAGCAGCCCAAGCACTGGCGGGTAGCCGCCCAACCCGGCGCGC
>LJCR01001911.1 GCA_001399705.1 Kouleothrix aurantiaca | reverse complement strand
GTGCCGTCGGGGAAAGTGCCGAAGACGTAGCCCAGCGCAGTCAGTCGCGCCACGATCCGCTCGCAGTTGCGCCGCACGCGGCGCATGGTTTCGGCGGCGACGGCTTCAGCATCCGCGAGGTAGGGTTCGTGGCGCACGCGCTCGCCCAGCGCCTGCAGCTCGGCCCAGACCTGCGTGTGCTCACCGTTCCTGTAGCGTTCAAAATAGTTCATCGTTTCCTCCCTGAACGAGCGCCCATCACCACCAAGAGCATAGAGTCGACGCGTGAAGGCTGGCTTTGTTTCGGGAGCGCCGAGCCGAAATTTGCATCACGGAGGCACAGAGGCACGGAGGTCTTGAGTTGCAGGTTGAATGTTGGAACGTTGCAGGTTGCTGATATGACCAGTTTGTTCACCGCAAAGAGCGCAAAGTTCGAGGGTTTCAGGTTACTGCATACTGCCTACTGCCACCTCTACTCCAATGGCCGCACTGGCCCGTGGCCGGGGTAGATCATCGTCGCGCCGAGCGCGCGAATCGCCTGCCAGCTCTGCGCCACCTCGGGGTTCGTCTCGGGATCAGCCATCATTTCCGGCGTCAGGTCGCCGGTGAAGGCCTCGCCACTGTCCAGCACCAGCGTCACGCAATCGGGCGAGTGGCCGGGCGTGGGAATGATCGAGCCGGCGACGCCAATGCCGCGCAGAAAACTCGCGCTCTCGCTAAAGCGCAACATCTGCATGTTGCTGCCCGTGATCGGCGTGAACTTATCGCGCGGCTTGGTATATTTCAGCATCAGCGGGATGGCCTCGATCTGCGTTTCCATCACGATCAGGCGCGTGCCAAATTGCTTCATCTCCTCGACCAGCCCGGCGTGGTCGGGGTGGTAGTGCGTGGCCAGCATATGGCCAATCTCGCCGGGATCGACGCCCTTGCGCTTCAGCGCGCCCAGCATCTTCGGCAGCGTGCCCGGCCAGCCAATATCCACCAGCAAGCGCCCGCGCCTCTCGCCCAGCAGGTAGTAGTTCGTGGAATCATAGCCCACATTCAAAATAATCATGCTTCGCTCCTTTCACTTGTCCAGGCCGACCTGCGTGTCGGCCCCGCCCCTAAATCGAGTATCATAGCGCGCATTCCAACCGCATGCCAACGGAGAATATGCTATGCGCGTTCTGCTCGACCACAATCCCCTCGCGCCGATCGACGACCCGCTCGCCGCCGAGGCCGCCGCGCCTGAGTCGCGCCCGCACTGGCTCGCACCTGCCACGCCCGGCGCCACGCCCGCCGTCGATGCCTACCGCCTGCGCTTTTCGCTTGCGGAAGCGATCACTGCCCGCATCCACGTCAGCGCCGACGAGCGCTACGAGCTGCTGCTCGACGGCGCGCGGCTGGGGCGCGGCCCCGAGCGTGGCACCGCCCGCGCATGGCGCTACGAAAGC
>LJCR01001910.1 GCA_001399705.1 Kouleothrix aurantiaca | reverse complement strand
ATCAACCAGGGCGTCGCCGACACGCGCGCGGTGCTGAACATCGGCGGCTTCGACGACCCGGCCTACAACAACCAGGCCGCCGCCGCCCGCCAGCTGTACGCGCCCGCCGAACGGCTCAAGGCGATCGAGCAGACCCAGGAGCGCCTCGAAACTGCGCGCCCCTACCTGTTCCTGTGGGATGATCGCATCCCGGTGGCGCTCAATTCCCACTTCACAACGCTGGACGGGCCAATCGCGCTCGACACGCCAATGTATCTGGCGAACATCGAGCGCTGGTATATCAAGAAATAATCCGCTGCCCAACACAAAGGCCGGAGTAGCACTGCTACCCCGGCCTTTATTCTTTACAATTATATATTATCCAACAACGTGATGATTGGTTGCAGTATCGTATCCCATCTTGATCCACCCCTTCTTTATCGCATAAATCACGGCCATCGTCCGGTCGTTGACCTGTAGCTTCGAAAGAATAGATGTAATGTGATTTTTAACCGTCTGGCCACTAATGCTGAGCTCATTAGCGATTTCTTTGTTGGAAAGGCCGCGCGCAATACAGTCAAGAATCTCAATCTCGCGCGAGGTGAGCGGCGCAAACAAAGCCGAGGTCTGCTCGTCTTCCGTCGAGGCCAGCTCGCGAAACTGATGGAGCACACGCGTCGCGACATGCGGCTTGGCAAGCACGCTTTCGTTGATCAGGTAGCGCCCACGCGATACATCACGGATCATCGAGATCAGCGCGGTGGGGTGCACATCTTTCGAGGAATATGCCGCCGCGCCCACTTTGATCGCCTGAAAGAGCTGCTCGTCGTCCTCATACACGCTGAGCACAATCATGGCGATGCGCGGCTCGCGGCGCTTGATCACGCGCGCCACCTCCAGGCCATTCAGGCCAGGCAGGTTAATATCGACCAGCACGACATCGGGCATCAGCCGCTCAGCCAGCTTGATCGCTTCCTGGCCATTTTCAGCCTCGCCCACAACTTCCATATCGCCAACTTCTTCAAGGCTCCAGCGGATACCCTGGCGAAACAGTGGATGGTCGTCAATAATCAGCACTCGTATTCTTGTTCCCATCCCAATCCCTCATCTGCATACTATAGGTGCACGGCCTTTGGCGCAATAGCGCGCCTAGCTCAGCAATAGCGTTTCTATGCGATCGGCACACTCACACTTACTTCGGTGCCCTGCCCAATCCCCGATGCGACGCTGAAGCGCGCACCAATCAGCTCGGCCCGCTCGCGCATGCTTGTGAGCCCCCAGTTGCTCCGCCCGGCACGCCGCGCAACTTCGTGCGGATCAAATCCCGGCCCTTCATCGCGCACCGTCAGCAGCAAACGATTGCCTTGTCGCAAGAGCCGCACCAGCGTTGGCGCGCCGCGCGCATACTTGTGGGCGTTCTGCAGTGCCTCCTGC
>LJCR01000191.1 GCA_001399705.1 Kouleothrix aurantiaca | reverse complement strand
CACGTCGCCTCGGCCTCGCGGGCTCCGGTCGCGCGGGCGTCCTTCTCGTCCTGCAGCCAGCGCTAGACCGGTCCCATGGCCTTGTTCAACAGCAGCCGCTCGCCGGCCTGGGCGATCAGGTTGCCGCTGGTGCTGAACGCGAGCCGGCGGCGCATCTGCTGGAGGCCGGCCTCGACCAGCTCCCCAGTATTGCCGGTTGCCGCCGCCGCGCCGATGATCGCGCCATCTTTTGCCAGATTCCCAAACCCGCGCGCCAGCCCGCCGACCGCGGCGGGCGCCTGGCCCAGGGTCGCGGACGTGGAAACCATCGCCGCGCGCAGCGTCAGTATCGCACCGCGAATCTGGAAGATGTATACGACGAACATGCCGATGCTGATGCCGTTGACCGCCAGCGCGTTGCCAGTCGCTGCTGCCATCGCAACCAGGGACAGGCCGATCCCAACCCAGAACGTGGCCAGCCACGAGGCTTTGAGCGTCGCCAGCATGCCGTCGATCTGGGCCTTGAACATGCCCTCGGTGGGCAGGAACAGCGAGAACATCATCGAGATGACCAGCCCGAACCAGAGCGACGCCAGCGCCAGCGCGAAAGTCAGGTGCATCACCTGCTCCAGCACCGCGCCGACGGTGGGCAGCACTGCCTGCGCCTGGCGGGACAGCCCCATACGCGCGAGGATGGTCCGGCGCGCCCGTGCGTCCGCGTCCTCGTTGCTGATCTGATTGGTATCGATCTGGAAGGTGTTGACGAAATTGTCCGGCAGCGCCGGACCGGCTCCGCTCGGGCAGTGAATGTCATGGGCATCCGCGAACAGAAAGTTCGCCAGATAATCGTTCATGAACATCGACTGCGTATTGGTGCGCGTCAGGTCGACGCCCGGGCATGTATCGGCCCCATCGTAGATCGAGTGCGGCTGCTCGATCGTGTCGCCGCGCGAGGTTGCGCTGCCGACATAGAAGCCGAGCTGGGTCGTCGCGTTGCTCACGCTGGTCGCGCCGATCGATTGGAACCCCTGGCCGACCATGATGCGGATCTGCTCCATACCCGCCATGGCCTGGCTGCCGATCTGGAACAGAATAACCGCGAAAATGGCGTTGCGGATTCCCTTGCGCAGGTCGACCCAATCCAGCCGCACCACCGCCTGAAGCAGGAAGCTGACGGTAAATACGATCCAGGCAATACCGACCGCGATCCAGAAGGGGAATTTGATGCCCGCGATCGTCGCGTCGAGCGCCGTCCCGAGCACATCGCCGATCAGCCATACCCGCAGCCCCTCGATCAGGCGCGCGAGGTAGAGCATGGAGCGATTCCAGGCCCACAGGCCCTCGCTGACCCCTACGATCAGCGAGTAGATGCCGACATCGACCGGGCACCCGACATCAAACGTATCACAGGCCGACGCGCGGTGCGGGAACAGCGCCACGTACAGGAGCCCGAATAGGACGACCAGCCCCGCGGCGCGGATGATCAGGCTGGTATACAGTCGCTTCATCGGGCCCTCCGCCGCGCTGCCGCGCTCCGCAGCCACAGCAGGGCGCCGATTGCCGCGGGAATGCCCAGGACGAGCGCGACAACCCACCAGAACCAGGATGGCCTGCTCGACGTCGGGATTGGCGGGGTGCTGGCTATGACAGGCGCGGAGGCGCCCAATGGTGCTGCGCTCGACGGGGCCGCGGTGGGTGTGGCACTGAAGACTGCCGACTGCCCACCCTCGGCGACCGGCTCGACAAGCAGCAGCGTGCCGGTCAGGCGCAGCGGCAGATGTGCCGTCTGTCCCTCGGTGAGCGGGATCGTCAAGCCGCCGCCGGGCGTGTTCTCATCCATCGTCAAGGACTGCCCGGCGGCGGTGCGCGCGGCGACGATCCGCACGGACTTGGCATCCACACAGGACAGGGTCAGCAGGCCGTTTGCATCAGTCGCCATGGTGCGCTGCGCGCCGTCGACATCGATGTCGAAGGCGACGGCGGGAACCGGCTTGTCGTTCAGGTCGCGCACGCCGACTTCCAGCACCGTGGTGCCGCACGCGGCCGCGGGACGCGGGGCGAGCAGCGCCGCCAGAAGCGGCAGCACGAGTATCAGTACACTCATCCGTCTCATAGACCACCTCCCCGCGGCGGCCGGGTCACGACCACAAGATGCGATAGGTAATACGGGTTGCCGAGCACGTTCTTCGTTATCACCACCCCGGTCGGGTAGTTGGCGGCATGGATCATGTCGCCTTTGCCATCGCCGTCGAGATCGCCGGCGTAGAGCCCGACGTGGGTGATGCGCGCGCCGCTGTTCTGCGCGTTAATGGCGCTGAACAGCATGAGATCGCCGGGTCGAATATCACTGACCTGCACCGGCGCGTAGTTCTTCTGGTTGGCCGTGCCCTGCCCGATCGGCAGATTATTTTCCTTGTAGACAAACCAGGTGAGGCCCGAGCAGTCGAAGCAGGGGTAGCTCGCGCAGGCCGGCGTGACCTGCGTCGGCCCACCGCCGTAGCCGTTGCACGGCGAGAAGCCTTTGCCGCCCCAGCAATATTGGACGCCCACATACTTCAGGGCCGTCGCTACAATCGCGTCAGCGCCGGGCGGGGCCGCCACACCGCTGAACTGGCGCGGCGAGGAGGAGTAGACCGCTGCCCAGGTGCCGTCAAAGCCGCACTCGGGCGCGCGCCCCGGCGTAAAGTGCAGCCGCAGGCCGTTGGCGCTGCTGGCGCCGGGCTGGTCGAGCTGGATGTCGATCGAGCCGACATTCCCGTCAGGCGCGATGATCGGGATCTCCTGGATCGTGGCGCCCGGCGGCAGCGCCTGCGCCAGCGGCGCGGGATCAATGCCGGCGAGCTGGGCGGCCCGATCGCTGTAGCGCCACTCGCCGCCCGTCAGCCGCCCATCGCCGCGGCTGATCGCCGTCAGGACGAGCTGGCGCATGGGCGTAAACGGGAACGACCCCCCGTAGTTGCGCCACTCCAGGCGAATCCGGTACAGCCGCTCGCCCGCATCCAGCCCGGTGGTGTCCGAGCCGGCGACGTCGACCCGCACGTCCATCGACCGCCAGTTGACGATCTGGCCGATAAAAAAGGCGGTCTGCGACTGAAAGCCCGAGCCTTTGGTGTAAGGCGTGGGCCGCGGCGGTGGGCGGTTTCCAATGCCGTACTCGCGTTCGTACGGGTCGGTCTCCCGATACTTCGGTACCGGCGTGCCGAGATCGTTGTTCTCAGTGCCGTCCTCGACCTCGATCGGCGGCAGTGGAGTCGCGGTCGGGCACGCCCAGCGCGGGATGTCGCTCATGGAGGCCAGCGCAATGGGCGTCCCGTTGGCGTCGCGGACAAATGTGCCGCCCGCGCCGCACGCCAGCAGCAGCAGCACGGGGAGCAGCGCCAGCACCACGAGCAGGCGGCGGTTGCGCGAGCTGCGTAGGTTGGCGAAGGCGGAATAGTGCGATGTCACAGCTTTCTCACGAACAGCGGCGCGGCGGATCACGATTCAGCATCCTTGAGCAGTCCCGGCAAGACCAGCGGCTGCACATAGACACGTTGCTGGGAATTTTGCGGGTCCACGCCCAACAAAACGTGCGCGCGGCCGTCCGGCGTCCCATAGAGGCGCGACCGAAACCCGACCGGGCCAAGCGTCGGCGGGCGCTCGGTATCGACCGTCTCCGGGCTGACGCCGTAGCGCCACAGGGGAACGGTCACATCGGCCAGCGCGCGAATAGCGTACATGGTGGTGAAGGTGCGCGGCTTGCGCCCGCCATCCATCTCGGTCCAGCTCACCGCGAGCTGGTCGGTGACCGCGTCGTACACCACCCACGGGTCGAAGCCTGCGCGAGGGCTGCCCTCGCCCTGGTTCTCGAACGCGCGCCCGTTCATGTTGTGCTGCGCAATACGCTCCTCCTGGCCCCACGTGACGCCGCCGTCGAGGCTCACGGCCGCGAACACGCCGCCACGCGCGTACTGCCCCCAGGTGAGGGCGACCAGGCCGGGGCCGCGCGGGGCTACGACCATGGTCATGGTGAAGATGGTTTCGGGCGAGAGATATTGCGCCACCGGCAGCGCCGACCGGTTCCACGCGAGGCCGTCCAGGCTGGTGTAGAGCGTGATCGCATTGTCGGTCTGGATAGCCACAAAGCGCTTGACGCGCCCGTCGTCCTGCGGCAGCAGGCCCAGCGCGCCGCGGTAGTGCATACCGCCACCTGCTGGGGTAGTCATACGCCAGAAGGTCTCGTTTGGCGCGCGGTATGCGTAGCCAATCTGCTTGCCGGCGACGCCGCCCAGGCGGTAGAGCAGATGCAGGCCGCCGTTCGGATCGGCTGCGAGCGCGATCACGGCCCCGCTCTGCGACTCGCCGCTGACATTGGTCACAGAATCGTCGGCGGGCTCGGGTGTGGCAGTCGCGGCCGGGTCGGCGGTTGGACTTGGGCCGGGGGTAGGGGTCGCCGTCGGCGCGCCGCCCGGAAACTCCTCCGGTGGGGCGGCATCGGCGTCAACGCCATCCAGCGCCGCTGGCAGCGACCAGGTCAACCCATCGTCGTGGCTCTCGACGAACTGCACCTGCCGGTCATCCGAGCGCCCCATGCCGTACACGACGTAGACGGTACCGTCGTAGCCGATTGCCATGGCCAGGCCCGCGTAGGGAGCCTTGCCGATAAACCCGGTGTTGACCGTCTGGAGCGGGTTCCAGGTGCCGTCGGCGCGCTGGACTCTGACCCACACCTGGCCGTCCTTGGAGTCATCAAAGGTCGAGCCGTTGGCGATCCAGGCCACCGCGACGGTGTGGCGAACGGGATGGATCGCCAGGGTGCGAAACCACGCACTGCCGGCCTGATTGCCGACTTCAGCCGGGCCGCCGACCACAGACGCCGGAACGGGCGTGCGCGGCGGGCGCGGCGTGAGGGTCACCGTGGGCTTGGGCGTAACGGTTGGGGTGAGCGGCGCGGGTGTACAGGTCGGGTATGCGACGCCGGTCGGCGGCGGGGTCGGCGAGGGTGTCGCCGTGCCATAGCGGACGTACGGCGTGCGGGTTGGCGCCGGCTGATCATAGCCATACGGCCAGCAACCGCCACTAACGGCGGTTGCGCGCTGCTGATCCACTGTCAAAGGAGCCTGGCATGCGGCAAGCAGTCCTGCCAACAGCAGCGGAATGATGAAGATGATCGACGGACGGCGCATACCACAATCGTTTCGAGGCCCATGTCATAGGGCGAGCTGCAATCATTCGGCCCACAGGTGACCTGGTCTCAGAGTAGCAGTTAAAAAGGGGTTTGTATCGCCGCGACTGTGCCACTTTTGGCCCCCCCCGTCCTAGTCGCTGGCGGTACTCTTGGGGGATGCTGGGCGATCGTTATAGTTGGAATCAGTTCAACGCCGTGAGAATTGGCAGGTGGAGCGGCGTAGGCAGGCGTTCACGGGGGGTTACGCGCGCAGGGAGGTGGCGTCGGTGGCGGCCAGGCTCTGGCCGAGGTGGGTGAGGGCGGCGATCATCGAGGCGACCAG
>LJCR01001909.1 GCA_001399705.1 Kouleothrix aurantiaca | reverse complement strand
TGGCCGACCCGCTGAGCGACATGAGCTCCTTGCCGCAGATTGCCCACGCCGTGCACCAGCTGTACGCCAGCGCCGCGCCGCGCAGCGAAAACCCGGTGCGCGCCACAATGCCGGGAATGCCGCCCAGCAGCATGCCGGTCGCAACGCCGTGGAAGGGCAGCGCGGCCAGCTCGGCGCTGGCGGCCTGGGCAAGAATAGATTCGGCGGCCGGGCCTTGCAGCGCCAGCATCGAGGCGTGGTCAGAAATGTTGGTCAGCACGACATCGAAGCCGTGGATGTGGTCGAGCATCCAGGCGAAATCTTTGTCGGTGTTCGAGGCGTTGACGACCACCAGGTAGCCGTCGGGCAGGTTGTAGACAAAAATATCGTCGACGATGCCGCCGTCGGGCCGGCAGAGCAGCGAGTAGTTCGCCAGGCCCTCGCCAATCGAGGCGATATCTTGCGTGCAGACGTGCTGGAGAAAGGCGAGCGCGTCGGGGCCTTTGACCTCGAATTCGCCCATGTGGCTGATATCGAACAGGCCAGCAGCGTTGCGCACGGCGTTGTGCTCGTCCACAATGCCGGTGTACTGCACGGGCATTTCCCACCCGCCGAACTCAACCATGCGCGCCCCCAGGGCCACGTGCCGGTCGAACAGCGGTGTTCGTCTGAGTGTCGCCGAAGCGGTCATGGCGCGTTTCCTTTCGCTATGCGCGTGGCACGAATGTGTTGCAGGAAGTGCAACGGATTATACCAGAAGGCGAAGAACCAAGAACCGAGAACCACAGAACCAAGAACCACAGAACCGCAGAACCACAGAACCGCAGAACCGCAGAACCGCAGAACCAAGAACCACAGAACCATTGATCTGAGCACAGCCCACCGACAACCATTAGCGTCCTGAGTGCGGTGTAGCCGCATATCGAAGCGAAGTTCTGAGCCAGTCGAAGCGGGCGCGTCACTACAATGACGACCGATTGATTCACCAAGGAGGCACAGAGACACGGAGATATTGGGTTTGCAGGTTGCAAGTTTATAGGTTTCCAGGTTTGCATGTTCAGTGCATACTGCCGACTGCCAACTGCCAACTGCTCACTGCCGTTATCGCCCAAACGTCCAGCCCTCATCCATATATTTCGTGTGCTGCAGGTCCGCCACTGCCGCTTCTTCGCTGGCTGAAAATGCGCCTGGCACAAACTCGATATCCCACGCGGCGCTGAAGCCATCCACCAGCGCAGCCGCCACTTCATCGAAGCCAATCGCGCGGCCGGCCGCCTCGTCCAGCGCGATCATGCTAGCGGCGAGATTGGCGGGCGGGCGCAGCAGCAGCGCGCTCAGGCGCTCGGCATGGCCGGTTAAGGGTATCGCGCCGTGCTGAATGAGCATGCCATTGCGCCTGGTTTGTGCGCTACCTACCAGTTTGCGCCCGCCAACAG
>LJCR01001908.1 GCA_001399705.1 Kouleothrix aurantiaca | reverse complement strand
GTGTATTGCGGCGGGTTGTTTCTGCGCGAAAAGAAACGCGCACTGTTTGGGCAGGTTTCGCTACCGTGCCGGGCGCGCTTCAGTTGCCGAACGCTCACCGCCCGCGCAGAGATCTTTACGCCATGGCCCGCACCTGCCCGCGTACACTGAGGCGATTGGCACCGTTAATGGATTTCGCAAGGAGGCGAACCATGAGCCACCCCCAGACCATGGGCCAGCAGTTTGGCCGCCGCTCGTGGGCGGAACCCTGGAAGATCAAAATGGTCGAGCCACTGCGCATGATCTCGCGCGACGAGCGCGCCCGCGCGCTGGCCGAGGCCGGCTACAACACCTTTCTGCTGCGCTCGGATGACGTGTATATCGACCTGCTGACCGACAGCGGCACCAGCGCCATGAGCGATCGGCAGTGGGCGGGCATGCTGCTGGGCGATGAAGCCTACGCCGGCAGCCGCAATTTCTACCACCTCGAAGAAGCTATTCAGCGCCACTACGGCTACCGCTACGTCGTGCCGACGCACCAGGGCCGCGGCGCCGAGCACCTGATCAGCCAGGCCGCCATCCGGCGCGGCCAGTGGGTGCCGGGCAACATGTATTTCACCACTACGCGCCTGCACCAGGAGCTGGCTGGCGGGCGCTTCACCGACGTGATCATCGACGCCGCGCACGACCCCGCCAGCCTGCATCCGTTCAAAGGCAACATCGACATCGACAAGCTCGAGGCGCTGATTCGGCGCGAGGGCGCGGAGAATATTGCGTATGTCAGCTTGGCCGGCACGGTGAACATGGCCGGCGGCCAGCCGGTGAGCATGGCGAATGTGCGCGACCTGCGCGCGCTGTGCGACCGCTACGGCGTGCGCCTGTTCCTCGACGCCACGCGCATGGTCGAGAACGCGTTCTTTATTCAGGAGCGCGAGCATGGCTATGCGAACACGCCAATCGCCGAGATTGTGCGCGAATTTTGCAGCTACACCGACGGCGCGTGGATGAGCGCCAAGAAGGACAATCTGGTCAACATCGGCGGCTGGCTGGCCGTGAACGACGAGCAGCTTTTCGAGGAACTGCGCAACCTGGTGGTGGTGTACGAGGGCCTGCACACCTACGGCGGCCTGGCCGGGCGCGACCTTGAGGCGATGGCAATCGGCATTGCCGAGTCGATGAGCGACGACCACATTCGCGCCCGCATTGGCCAGGTGCGCTACCTGGGCGAGCTGCTCACCGACTGGGAGATCCCGATTGTGCAGCCAATCGGCGGCCACGCCGTCTTTCTCGACGCGCGGCGCTTCTACCCGCACATCCCGCAGGTGCAGTTCCCGGCCCAGACGCTCGCGGCTGAGCTGTATCTCGACGCGGGCATCCGCTCGATGGAGCGCGGCATCGCCAGCGCCGGGCGCGACCCCGCCACCGGCGATCATTAC
>LJCR01001907.1 GCA_001399705.1 Kouleothrix aurantiaca | reverse complement strand
CCAATATGATCAGCGCTGATGTGGCGGCTGGTGACAAAGCTGTCGTTGTCATCGACCCACATGGCGATCTCGCGAAATCTATCACAAAGCTATGCCCAGCGGGTGATGCAGAGCGGGTCATCTACTTTTCGCCAAGCGAGCAGCGTGAAACACCGTTTGGGCTTAACCCGTTTGAATGGCAACAAGAGCGTGAGCGCAGCGAGCGCGTAACCGCGATCCTAAAAGTGTTCAATCACCTCTGGTATGGCAGCTTCTCGCAGACGCCGACTATGCAAAATACCCTCGAAACTCTGTCTCGTATATTGATTTCGGCATACCCAGCCCTCAAAACTCACTTTTTTCATATGCTGCTATTGACCGGCGACGATGAGGTGGGTGCGCAGTGGCGGCGGAAACTTGCAAAATATGCTCTGGACAACCCGGTAGCGGCACGAAAATGGGCGGAGTGGCAGGCAGATGAGGCCAGTGTCGCACCGCGCACAAAGGCCGATGCCCGGCCGAGTCAACGCAAGCTCGATATGCAGTCGAGCAAAGACAAAATTGCACACATAATTGGCGATGAGACCATACAACATGTGCTGTGCCAGATAACGTCGTCGGCTTGTTTTCGTTTCCAAGAGATGCTCGCAAGTCGGCGCGTGCTCCTCATCAACTTGAATGGACTTGAGGCTGAGAGCCAAAAGTTGATTGGCTCGATTATCCTGACGCAGATTTTGGCGATGGGATATTTGCGTGAGCAGCAGAGCCAGCGCGTGCCCTGTCATCTGTACGCCGACGAGTTTGACATGTTCTCGCCAGCGGCGTTTGCGGAGATTATTAGCAAAGCACGCAAGTTTGGGATTTTTGTCACAATCGCTCACCAGTCCCTCTCACAGGTCGATTTACAAGCACAACGCGCGGCGCTGAACTGCGCCAATAAAATCGTCTTCCAAATTAACGCCGCCGTTGCGCGCATCCTTGCACCAAACTTCCACAAGAACTCGTCGTTTCCTGAAGGTGGCTTTACTCACTTGCCTCTCTACACCGCCACAGTACGGGTATCTCATCGACGCGAAACACAGCAGGCCACCATCAAGACTCTCAAGGAGCAAGGGCAGGAGGACGAGGAAATAGCTGAGCGGATTATGCAGCAATCGCTCATTTACGGTCGGCCGCGAGCTGAAGTAGCTAAGCATATCGCCGAGCTGGCCGTGAAACGGAAAAGTACCAAAGTAGAAGACGACTTCTGGGTAGATAAAGAATAATCAACTCCGTTACGCACTTAGCCGTCCAATGGGCGGCTCTTTTTTTGGCTTCTGAAAGAGGTAGAAGCAATTTCAAGACGGCGATGATATGCTCAAATTATTCGGCCTTTAACAATTTCATACGGTAAGGAGTGACCGTCATGAGCGGAAGAAGACGACGGAAGGACATACC
>LJCR01001906.1 GCA_001399705.1 Kouleothrix aurantiaca | reverse complement strand
GCAGCCGCTTTGCTCGATCATCCACGCCCGCTCGGCGGCGGCGAAGGGGCGGGGCGTGCGGTCGAGCAGCTGGTTGGCTGCGGCGGCCGCGATCGGGCCCAGGTTCATGCGCTGAAAGATGTTGAAGAAGGGCGACGGCTTGCCAAAGCTGCTGGCCTGCACATCGGGCGTTTCTTTCGACGCGATGATAAAGCTCAGCAGGCCAGACGACTGGTTGGCACCCAGCGAGCGCAAGCTCCACCAGAACGGCATATCCAGCTCGGGCGCGGCCAGCGCAGCCTCGATCTCGTCAAACAGCACCACCGTCGGCTGGCGCAGGTTATCGATCATTACATCCATAAACTGCATCAGCGTGCACGGCAGCGGGATGGGAAAGCCCAGCTCGGTCAGGATATAGCGCAGCAGGCTTTCCTGGCGGCACATCCGAATGTCCTGAAAATCAACAAAAACCCAATGGTACTGATCGGGCCGCTTGAGCCAGTCGGTGCGCTGGCCGGCGCGAAGCTGCCCTGGCGCCGCCCGCGTGATCTTTCTCATGTAGTGCAGCAGCGAGGTTTTGCCGCTGCGCTGCGCCCCCACCACCGCGAAATTCGCCAGCGGCAGGCGGCTCAGGCCGTCGAATATGCGCTTCAGCTCGGCTTCGCGCCCGAAGAACTGCGCGCAGTGTGTGATCGGCGGGCCGACCACAAAGGGCGCCAGATCCACCAGCACTGCCTGTTCGGGCGGGCCGGCGCGGCGGGCGTACACGCTGGGCGCTACGGGCTTGGGCGGATATAAGGCATCGCACAGCGCGCCGGGGTGCTCGACATTGCCATAGCGCGCGAAACGTTCCATCCATTCGCGCGGCAGCTTGGTGCGTGCGGCAACCATTCGCGCCAGCTGCTCGGCCTCACCGGGCCGCGAGGGAATGTGCCCCTTGCGCCAGTACTCGATCGCCGAGCCGCCGCTTTCGCGCTCTAGCCCGTAGCCAAGCTCATCCTGCACGATCTGAACGGATTTCCGCTCGCGGAGCGCGATCTCGCGCACCGCTTCTGTCAGCATCTCCCCAAATTCCTTTGGCCTGACCATGATAGGCGACCTCCCCTCCGAAAGATCGGAGTGAAATTCGGAGCAAGGCATACGACACTTGGGAGTGACGGAGGAGTACGATGCGTAATCGTAGGGTCACAACACGAGTATAGCGCGCCTCCATTCTTCCCGAATGAGGCTGCGGATGGAGATTAATGCATATGCAGAACGATCCTATTTATCAAACGTTCTATAAGGCGATTTTCGAGCGCAATTCCGACGCCTGGGCTGAAATCGCCGAACGCTACCGCCCGCTGATGATCGCCTGGGCGCACCGCTACCGCGCGAGCGTTCCGATCACCGATTTCAACGAGGATCTGGCCGACCAGGCGCTGGCGCGCGCGTGGGC
>LJCR01001905.1 GCA_001399705.1 Kouleothrix aurantiaca | reverse complement strand
CATAATCCTTGATGCTAAAGGGCGTGGGCGGCACGCAGGCGTAGCCGGCCAGCCACAGTGGCGCATCGCCATGGGTGAGCAAGAAAACCTGCTCGTGGAGCAGGCTGGCAAGGCCCTCCTGTTCAAGCTCGGCAAGCGTGGCGATTGCGGCGGCCCAGTCGTCGTTGCCGGGCAGCAGGTACACTGCGCAATCGGGCTGCCGGGCGCGAAACTCGCGCAGCAGCGGCCGCAGCTCTGCGCCGATAAAGGCGCGCTGCGTCGCAAGCGCACTGCCCAGCGCAATCGCGTGCGGCAGCAGGTCGCCGCCAACGATCACAGCCCGCGCGCCGTTGTCGCCAGCCCATTCGAGCAGCGCGCGATAGGCGGCGGCGTCGCCGTGCAAATCGGCGGTGTAGACCAGGCGCATTCGGACCTCGTGAGGGGCAGTGCGATCATTATAGCACGCACGCGCTGATTTTGGGGGTTTTGGCACGCGGGTTGCTCTGTCCTTCAAGAGCACATATAACGACTTTGTGATATCCTTGACAATGTACTCGACATAGTGCTACACTTCACGATACGGTGTTTTCCCCCTTCGCCGGCTTGCCGGCCCGCACTTCGGAGGATTGTGTGGATCGCATTGAGACTCCGCCGGATGTTGTTATTCGCCGGCTGCCGTTGTATGCCCGAAGCTTGCGTTACTTGCTTCAAGAAGATGTGCGCTCGGTGTCGTCGCAAGAGCTGGGCGAGCGCATTAATGTGACTGCCGCGCAGATCCGCAAGGATTTGTCATATTTCGGTGAGTTTGGCAAGCAGGGCATCGGCTACGATGTTGAGAAGCTGCTGAACCAGATCGAGCGTATTCTTGGGCTGAACCAGGAATGGCCGGTCGGTCTGATAGGCATCGGCCACCTGGGCGAGGCGATTGCGCGCTACGAGGGCTTTCGCCGCCAGGGCATCCGCATCGCCGCGCTGTTCGACAGCGACCCGAACAAGATCGGCACCGACATCAACGGCCTGACGATTCAGGACGACACGCATATCGAGCGCGCGATGCGCGAGCAGGGCGTAAAGCTGGCGATTATTGCGGTGCCGGCCACGCGTGCCCAGGAAGTCGCCGATATGCTGGTATCAGCGGGCGTGCGCGCCATCCTCAACTATGCACCAATGGTCATTCAGGTGCCCGAAAACGTCTGGGTGCGCCACATCGACCCGGTGGCGGTGCTGCACAGCATGACCTATTACCTCGCGCGCGAGGAAGACAAAGAGTCGTAGCGCGTTTGTTTATGCAAAGTAGCGGGCCGTGAAAGAAGCTTCTTTCACGGCCCGTTTTTGTTGCAACGAATGACGAACGACAAACGACAAACGACGACGGTGGCGTGGTCGGTAGTTCGTGGTCTGTGGTTACAGGAAGCATCAACCCATCCCCCATCCCCTAC
>LJCR01001903.1 GCA_001399705.1 Kouleothrix aurantiaca | reverse complement strand
GCGTGTGGGCGCAGCCCGGCGGCCCGCTGATCGTCGCCGACACCGGCAACCATCGCGTGCTGATCTGGCACGACCTGCCCACTGCCGACGCTACCCCGCCCGACATTGTGCTGGGCCAAAACACCTTCACTAGCGATGAGCGCAACCGTGGCGCGGGGCTGAGCGCCAACAGCCTATACGTGCCAACGGGCGTGCTATTCTGGCAGGGCCGCCTGCTGGTGGCCGACGCCTGGAATCATCGCGTGCTGGTCTGGCCGTTTGCGGTTGGCAGCATGCGCCAGACCACCGATTTCGCGCTCGGCCAGGCCACGCTCGACGCGGGCGAGTTGAATCGCGGCGGCTCGCCACGCGCCGATACGTTCTACTGGCCCTATGGCCTCGCCAGCGACGGTGCGCGCCTGTACGTCGCTGACAGCAACAACCGGCGCGTGCTCGTGTGGAACGCCATGCCCGACGCGTGCGGCCAGCCCGCCGATCTGGTGCTCGGCCAGGCCGAATTTGCGCAGGGCGAGGAAAACGCGGGCGGCGCGCCAACCGCCGCCAGCATGCGCTGGCCGCACAGCATCGCCAGCGACGGCGCGCGCCTGCTGGTGGCCGACGCGGGCAACAATCGCGTGCTCCTGTGGAACGAGGTGCCGCGCACAAGCAAACAGCCCGCCGACATGGTGCTCGGCCAAAACGATTTCGCCGCCGTGAGCGACAACCAGGGCTACCGGCTTGGCGCGGCCACACTGCGTTTTCCCTACGCCGTTGCGCTCTGGAATGAGCAGATCGTTGTCGCTGATACCGGCAATTCGCGCCTGATGCTGTGGGACGACTGCGCCGGGCTGCGCAACGGCGCACTTGCCGACGGCGTGTTTGGGCAGGCCGACTTTTTGCAGAATGGCGAAAACCGCTGGAAACTCGCCGGTCGCGACACGCTGTGCTGGCCCTATGGTCTCAGTTCCTGCGCGGGCGTGCTGGCCATCGCCGATTCGGGCAACAATCGTGTGCTGCTGTGGTACGCCTCCGGTGGCGGCGATGACTGAGCCAGATGATCAACGCCCGCCGCCGTTTGGTTCGCTCAACGAGCTGTTGCGCAGTTCGTACAGCTTTCTGGGCTATGGGGCGCTGGCGGTGCGCCTCGGCGCGCTCGATCAGCAGCTTTACGGCAAGTGGTGCCGGCGCTGCAAAGGCATCTGGTTCGGCCTTGCGCTCGAAGTCGAATGCCCGCGCTGTGGCAATCGTAAGGGCTAGAGGACGGGTTTGCAGGTTGCACGCTCGCAAGTTAGAGCGTTGCCGGTTTTTGTTCCGTGGTTCCGTGGTTCTTGGTTCTCGGTTCCGCAGTTCTTGGTTCTTGGTCTGGGCGTATTGCAATACGCCCTTCGTCGGTTCTGCGGTTCTTGGTTCTTCTGACGGCTGACGATTATGCACGAACTC
>LJCR01001904.1 GCA_001399705.1 Kouleothrix aurantiaca | reverse complement strand
GCTCATGCCTCCGTTGTGCCAATGGGCTGGCATCAGCCAATACTGTAGTACTGGCTTGCACCATCGCCGCAAGGCATGACAACTTGCGTTCGTTTGATACCGGCGCTCATTGCCGGAGGGGTTTTAGGGGAACCGGCTTCGGTTCCCCTAATCGGGGGCACGGGGGCGAAGCGCCCCGCAAAAAGCCAAACAAGCTCCTATCGGAGCAGATACCAGGGCACGGGGCGAAGCGCCCCGAAAAAAGCCAAACAAGCCCCTATCGAGGGAGAAGGTCGTGGGTTCGGGGCGCGTAGCCCCTGACAATAAGCTCCTATACGGAATGCCGCGCGCCAGCGCATTGTCATCTATGCGCTTTTGTAGCAGGCACCCTTTTATGGTATACTGCGCCGCAATAACAGGCCAGATCCAGGAGTAGTAGGCGCATTTGCAGCGAGCGGCCGGTTGGTGCGAGGCCGCGCCCGCGCCGAACTCGCC
This sequence comes from Kouleothrix aurantiaca, assembly GCA_001399705.1. Classification (GTDB taxonomy): domain Bacteria; phylum Chloroflexota; class Chloroflexia; order Chloroflexales; family Roseiflexaceae; genus Kouleothrix; species Kouleothrix aurantiaca. The sequence continues at coordinate 945 of LJCR01001904.1, read as the reverse complement.
TGGGTGAGCGCCGGGCCAGGGAATGGCGGCCGTTGTCAGCACGCACCCGCCGCAGGTAGTTGGCCCCGGGTGCGCCCGCTATAGCGCAATGCGAGGGCAGCGGCACACGCCGCCGCCGAAGCAGGGTGGTACCACGAGCACACGCCTCGTCCCTGGCATGGGGCGGGGTTTTTTTGTTGAGTTTTCAGTTCTGAGTGCTGAGTTCCGGCGCTGCTGCTCACACCTCACCACGAAACTCGCCAGTCACGGGCTGGAACTACTATGTCGGAAGCGGAGATCTATCAATCGTACGCAGCGGTGTACGACGCGATCGGGCAGGCGCGGCTGGGCGCGCGGCTGGCATCGTGGGCGCTGGAGTGGCTGGCGGCGCGGGGCGAAACGCCTGCGCACGTGCTCGACCTGGCGTGCGGCACGGGTGCGGCGGCGCAGGTGTTTGCGGCGGCGGGCTGCTATGTCGTTGGGGTGGATCGCTCGCGCCCGATGCTTGAGATCGCCCGTGGCCGCGCGCGCGACGCCGGCCAGGCGATACGCTTTCTGGAAGGCGATATTCGCGATGTGCTGCGGGCAGGAGCGGGGCCAGACAGCACGGCATTGCAGGATGGCGACAAGGCAGCTTTTTCCATCCATCCCGCAAGCTTCGACCTGGCGAGCTGTTTCTACGACAGCCTGAACTACCTGAGCGCCAACGGCGACCTGGAGCGAGTGTTCGGCGGCGTGGCGGCGGCGCTGCGGCCGGGCGGCTGGCTGATCTTCGACGTAAATACCGAGGCGGTGTTCCAGGCCTACCACGAGTGCGATATTGTGACTTACGACGGGCCGGACATTCTGGTGTACAACCAGATCCACTATCAGCACGACACGCGCCTGGCCGAGGGCCGGATTGTGTGGTTTGTGCGCGAGCTGGATCGCTGGTGGCGCGGCGAGGCAACGCACGCCGAGCGCGCC
>LJCR01001902.1 GCA_001399705.1 Kouleothrix aurantiaca | reverse complement strand
ACCTTGTGCTGCTCTTCTTCCTCGATGCGCTGACCGCCGGGCTGTTCGTGGTGCTGCTGCGTGTAGAAGTGGGGAACGTGGGCATGTTTGCCGCCCTGCTGCTGGCGGGCAGCCTGGGCCTGGTGGCCGCCACCACGCTGATCGCCGCAATTATTGCGCGCGCAAGCGTCAAGGGGGCGCTGTTCGCGGTGCTTTCGTTCCCGCTGCTCGCGCCGCTGCTGGTGATCGCGATCAAAGGCACCGCGCTGGCGCTTGAAGGCGCGCCGTGGGCGCGCGGCCTGGCGCCGCTGCAGGTGCTGCTGGCCTACACCGTGGCGCTGTTCACTGCCTCGCTGTTTTTGTTCGGCAGCGTGTGGGAAGCATAGAAACAAGGGAAAAATCCCCGATCAAACGGCTGCAACATGTGGTATACTGAGCACGTTCCACTGCGTGTGGCCCCATTGTTTTGGCGCGAGCGATTTGCCAGAACCCTTGCCGCATCCAGCGACCGTATGGCGGCCAGGGCACAGCGCGAGCTGAGCCCAACAATACCAGCCGTGAGGCTGCACACTCGCATTATTCGAACTGGCGAAGGCCAATCTGTGCATCGTGATGGTGCAATGCCGTTCAGGCAGCGGTGAGTTTGTAACCCCTTTTTACCAAGGTGGAATTCCACAATGATGGAGCTGCGCGCCCTGCAGGTATGCCGGGCTTGAATCAAGCGCAGCCTGCTCCTCAAACCTATTTAAGGACAAAACAATTGAGTGCTGAACGATTACAAAAGGTGCTGGCGAGCGCTGGTATCGCCTCGCGGCGCGAGTGCGAAGAAATGATCGCCGCCGGCCGGGTTTCGGTGAATGGCAAGGTGGTAGTGGTGCCGGGCACCCGCGTCGACCCCGCGCAGGACGCGATTACCGTCGATGGCCAGCCGATTGGCGCGATCAACCCGCGCACCTACGTGATTCTCCACAAGCCGGTTGGCGTGGTTTCAACCGCCAGCGACCCGCAGGGCCGCCCCACGGTGGTGTCGATGATCGATCTGCCGGTGCGATTGTTCCCGGTTGGCCGGCTCGACTACGACAGCGAAGGCTTGCTGCTGCTGACCGACGACGGCGAGCTGACGCAGCGCCTGACGCACCCGAGCTTCCAGGTTGAGAAAGAATACCGCGCGCTGCTGAACGATGTGCCTTCCGCCGACGCGCTGCGCGAATGGCGCACCGGCGTCATGCTCGACGATGCCCCCACCGCGCCCGCCTGGGTCGAAGTGCTTGAGCGCACCGACGAGGGCGTATGGGTGCGCGTGGTGCTGCACGAGGGCCGCAAGCGCCAGATCCGCGAGGTCGCCCGCCTGCTGGGCTACGATGTGCTGCGCCTGATCCGCGTGCGCGAAGGGCCGGTGGCGCTGGGCGCGCTGCCGCTGGGCGAGTGGCGCCCGCTGACC
>LJCR01001901.1 GCA_001399705.1 Kouleothrix aurantiaca | reverse complement strand
CTCGCCTCGCTCAGAAGCGCTCATCCGACATTGCTGAAAACAGCAGCCCGGCGCGGCAAAAGCCTGCCGGGCTTGCTCTTTTGCGCCACACAACCTTTGGCATAGTTCCGCGAAACGAACCCTACCCCATGGCGGGAATCACGCCCAGCTGCTGCATCAGGCCCATGTCGTCGCTGTTGCCCCAGTGCTCAACGACCTTGCCATCCACCACGCGAAAAATGTTGATGCCAGAAATCTCGCCGCTGCGCCCGGTCGGCGGAATGCCGAAGAAATCGCCACGGTGCGTACCGCCTGCATGAAAGCGCTCGACCACGCGGTCGCCCTCGGCAATCACATCATCCACCACCGAGTACACGTCGGGGAATGCCGTCTTGAAAATATGCACCCAGGCTTTGACACCTTCCGGGCCGGCGGGCAATCCGGGTGGCGCGCTGTGCGAAACGAAATCGGGCGCGACCAGTTCGTCGAGCACGGCGAGATCGCTGCCGGCGTTCCAAAGCGCAGTCCACTGATGCGCAATGCTTTTGATGTCTGCGACGGTCATGAGAGTGCTCCTTTCGATTGAGAAACTATCTTTCACCACGAAGACACGAAGACACGAAGATTTACGAATCAACCTTCATCCTGTCACCCTGCCATCATGTCATCTTGTCGATCCAGGCGTATGCGATACACGCTGTTCCCTTCACCCTTTCACCTCGCCACCCCGTCACGCCGGCACCGCCTCGATCACGTGCAGCGGCGCGGGCAATTGCACGATACGCGCAAGCTGGAAGCCGGCCGACTCAAGCAGCGCGCGATAGTCGGCCTGGTTGCGCTCGCGCCCGCCGATCAGCAGCATGTGCATGTCGAGCAGCTTGCCGGGCGAGGGTGCGTTGCCCGCTGGCAGCACTTCCTGCACAATCAGCAGCCGCGCGTTCGGGCGCATGGCGCGGCGGATGCTGCGCAGAATTGCGGCGGCCGGCTCGTCGGCAAAGTCGTGGATGATGTTCTTGAGCAGGTAGGCGTCGCCGCCGACCGGCACCGATTGGAAGAAGTCACCCGCGACCAACTCGCAGCGATCCGCCACCCCAAAACGGTCGAGCAGCGCGTGCGCGCCATCCACCACTGGCGGCAGGTCGAACAGCACGCCCCGCAGCGCCGGGTATTTCTGCAAAACCGAGCCGAGCAGGTAGCCATGCCCGCCGCCAACATCCACCAGGCGGCTGATGCCCGAGAAATCGTAGCCCGCCACCACCGCATCGGCTTCGGCCACCGAGAAGCTGGTCATGGCGCGGTCGAACAGGGCGAACTGCTCGTGATGGCTCATGAAATACTCGAACACGCTTTGGCCAGTGGCGTGCACAATCGGCGTTTCGCCGGTCTGGACGCCGTGGAGCAGGCTGTTCCAGACATCTGCATGCCAGGGCGCGCCATAGAAC
>LJCR01001900.1 GCA_001399705.1 Kouleothrix aurantiaca | reverse complement strand
GTTCGCACCAACACCATTCCCCGCCATCAACTGCACGGCTGCCAGCAGCGCGCTGAGCGTGCAGTTGATGGCGGGGAATGGTGTTGGTGCGAACATAGTGCGTGACAACGGTGAGAATAACCGCAAAGGACGCAAAGGGCGCGAAGAGGTACAGGTTTTTTGGGTTTCAGGTTGAATGTTTACTGGTTGCAGACTATGACGAATGATGGCGACGACTTATCCTCACTATCTTCGTGTCTTCGTGCCTTCGTGGTGAAAGAGAAGCGGTTTCGTTCGAGGTAATATTTTTCCACCTTCGTGCCTTCCTGGTGAAAGAGAAGCGCGTTTCAGCCGCCTCGCAGGCGGCGGCGCAGCATGCCGAGGGCGCGGCGCATCTGGCGCGCGGCGTAGCGGTGTGGCGGCATGGCGCGCTCGTCCAGATGCACAAGGCTGGGCCGTACCGGCGGCAGGTCGAAGTGCTGCGGAAGCTGAATTGGCTGGCGTGGGCCGGCGCGCTCGCGCAGTTCGGCGGCGAAAGCGCGCCACTGCTGGGCGCTGTGCTCGGGCGTGTAGCGCTCGGCAATGCGCTCGCGGGCCGCGCGCGACAGGCGCTGCCACAGGCCGGGTTCCTCGCGCAGCCGCCGCACCGCCGCAACAAACGACTCGGCGCGGTCGCTGACCAGCAGGCCGGTGACATTGTGCTCGACCAGCTCCAGCGTGCCGGACGGAATATCCATGCAGATTGGCACCACGCCACAGCTCATGGCTTCCATCACTGCCATGCCCAATCCTTCGGAGTCGGAAAGCAGCGCCAGCACATGGCTGCGCAACAGCTCCTGGCCCACCTGCTCGCCGCTGATGCTGCCATGCATCCGAACCGGTAGCCCGACGCCTTCGGTCGCGAGCAGATTGTGCACCAGCCGGCGCGATGGGCCATCGCCAAACAAGGCCCCGCTGGTGCCGGGCACGGCGCGCGTCGCCAGGCATAGCGCGCGTGCGACATCGGTGGCGCGCTTGTGGGTTTCGGCCAGCCGCCCGACATAGACGATCCGCATGTCGGCGCCGGGCGCCGGGGCGGTGCCCGCAGGCATGATGGTGCCGGGCAGAATGCAGCGGATGGCGGTGCGCGGGGCCCGGCCTGCGATCCGCTCGCGCACGCGTTCTTCAAGAAAGCGCGACACGCACATGAGCCCGTCGATCTGCTGCTCGGGCGGGCCAAGCACAAATTCGTCGATCAGCGCGTCGTAGAAAGGGTCGTCGCCATGAATTGAGCCAATCGTCACGACGCCCGCCGGTCGCAGCCAGCGCGCCGCGAAATACGCCGGGGCCACGTAGTCGGGCGCGAACACGTCGGTGCCCGCGCTTGCCCGCAATACGCGATGCAGCAGCGCCCCGGTCGAGCGCGGGCGCGGGATGCGCTGTGTCGGCACGCCTGCGCGCCGC
>LJCR01000190.1 GCA_001399705.1 Kouleothrix aurantiaca | reverse complement strand
TGTGTACGCCACCACTACCCTGGCGCACGAGCTGCCGGCGCTGGCGCACTGTGCTGCTGTAGCCAGTGGCGTGCTGGCCGTGCCAATTGCACACGAATTTGGCGAGTACCTGCTGTGGTTTCGGCCCGAGGTTCTGCAAACCGTCAACTGGGCTGGCGCGCCCGAAAAAGCCGTCACGCTCAGCGACGATGGCGTGCGCCTCAGCCCGCGCAAATCGTTTGCGCTGTGGCAGCAAACGCTGGCGCAGCACGCGCTGCCCTGGCAGCCGGTTGAAATTGCCGCAGCAATGCGGCTGAGCAACACCCTGCGCGGCGTGATCCTCAAGCGCGCCGCCGACCTGGCGGTGCTGAATGAGGCGCTGCAGCGCAGCAATGTCGAGCTCGATGCGTTTGCCTACATCGCCTCGCACGACCTCAAAGAGCCGCTGCGCGGCATGCACAACTATGCCCACTTCCTGCTCGAAGATTATCACGACAAGCTCGACGAGGAAGGCAAAAATAAGCTCGATACACTGGTGAGGCTCACCCAGCGCATGGATGCGCTGCTCGACTCGCTGCTGCAATACTCGCGGGTGGGGCGTGTCGATCTGACCTTGCAAACGGTAAATTTCAATGTTCTGCTTGCCGATGTAGCGGAGGCCTTGCACTTGCGCCTGGAAGGTGTGGAGCTGCGCGTGCCGCGCCCGCTGCCGACGGTGAATGGCGACCCGGTGCGCCTGGCCGAGGTGCTGCAAAACCTGATCGGCAACGCAGCAAAGTATAACGATAAGCCAGAGAAGTGGATCGAAGTGGGATATCAGTCGCCCGACGAGCAGAGCAGCACAGCGCGCGAACGCCACTATATCATCTATGTGCGCGACAATGGCATCGGAATTCGCGAAAAGCACTTCGAGCCGATATTTCGCATTTTTCGGCGGCTTCACGCGCGCGATCGTTTTGGTGGCGGCACAGGTACTGGCCTCACTATTGCTAAGAAGATCGTTGAGCGCCACGGCGGGACGATCTGGCTGGAATCAACACCCAATATTGGCACGACGTTCTTCTTTTCAATTCCGGAGTAATCAATGGAAGCCTCTGCAGTGCAGCACATGCTGCTGATAGTGGAAGATAGCGACGAAGATTATGAAGCCGCCCGCCGCGCTTTGCAGAAACTCGGCGTGCCGGTAGTTATTACACGCTGCACCGATGGCGACGATGCCCTCGATTTGCTGCACCGCCGGGGCGCGTATGGCAGCCTGGCCGGCACACAGCTGCCTGGCCTGGTGCTGCTTGATCTCAACCTGCCCTCGACCGACGGGCGCGAGGTGCTGGCCGAGATCAAGCGCGATGTAACGCTGAAGTCAATTCCAGTGGTAATTTTGACGACCTCGGCAAACCCGAAAGATATCGACGTATGCTACCAGAATGGCGCAAATAGCTACCTCGTAAAGCCAGTCAACATGACGTATTTCACGAAACTTCTCAAGCTCGTGTACGACTACTGGTTTGGCGCGGTGATATTGCCGGAAGCGCGGGCGTAAGCATTATGATTCATCCTTCCTACTCTGTCCTCATTGTTGATGACACGCCCGAAGATCGCATGATGTACCGGCGTTTTCTTGCCCACGATCCCGACGCTTCCTACACCTTTCGCGAGGCAGGCTCGGCCGATGAAGGGCTGGCGCTTTGCCGAGAGCAAGCGCCCGATATCGTTCTGATCGATTTTATACTGCCCGATGAAGATGGCCTGAACCTGCTCGAAAGCCTGCTCGCCGAGTTTGGCTCGGCGCGCTTCGCCATTCTGATGCTGACAGGTACCGGCAGCGAAGATGTTGCCGTCGAGGCTATGAAGCGTGGCGCGCACGATTATATGGTCAAAAGCGTTGCGCTCGAACAGCGCCTGATCATCGCCATTCACAGCGCGCTTGGTAAAGTTGCGCTTGAGCAGAAAATCGAGCAGCAGCGCCTCGACCTTGAGGCCAGCAATCAGCGCTTGCAGGATGCGCTAGGCGCTCAGCAGGCCAGCGCCGACCAGCTCCGCCTTGCATTGCGGGCCGCACAGATGGTCACCTGGGAGTGGGATATTCCCAGCCGGTCGCTGCAGTGGAGCGCAGGATTTGAAGAGCGCGTCGGCGTCTCGCCAGACGTTCTTGGCGGCGATTTCGAGCGCTTTTTTGGCTTGCTGGCCCCCGAATACCGCGAGCTTACCCAGCAGCGCCTTGAGCAGGCGATTGTGAGCGGCACCCTCGACGAGATAGAATTCAGGGTGCATGCTCCCGATGGTGGCATCATCTGGATGTCGGCGAGTGGCTACCTGCAACACGATGCCCAGGGCGCGCCCAAGCGCCTGATTGGCATTGTGATGGATATCACCGCGCGCAAGCAGGCCGAGCTTGAACTACGCCAGCGCGAGCACGAATACAAAATGCTGGTGGAAAACGCCCCCGATATTATTGCGCGCTTTAACAGCGATTTGCAGCATATTTATGTCAGCCCAACTGTTTCCAGGGCCACGGGTATGCCGAAAGAAGCCTTTCTTGGCAAAACCAACCGCGAACTGGGGATGCCCGATGCGCAGTGCGATCTGTGGGATGTGAACCTGAGCGCAGTGTTTGCCACTGGCCAGCCAAGGCGCATGGAATTCGATTTCCAGACGCCCGAAGGGCTGCACTACTACCAGGCCACTATTGTGCCCGAGCGCTCGGCCGATGGCACGATTGAAACCGTTATGAGTGTTGCGCGCGACATTACCGATTACAAGACGGTCGAGCGGCATTTGCGCTTTCTTGCCGATTCGAGCGTTGGCCTGGCGGGCTCGCTCGACCCGCTTGCGATGCTCACCCATGTAGCGAAGAGCGCGATCGCATACTATGGCGAAGCGTGCACCATTGATCTCGCCGATCAGAACGAAATTCGCGCGGTGGCGATTGCACACCACGACCCGAATATTGTCGCGGCATTCACCGAGATGCGCCAGCGCTACCCAGTGCGCGCCGAAAGCAGCCACCCGGTGGCGCAGGTGCTGAAGCATGGCCAGACGCTGGTTGTTGACACTATTCCCCAGCATATTTTTACCGATAACACGTACGACAGCGAGCATGTGCGCATGCTGCACGCGCTGCAGCCGGCCTCGTTTCTGATGGTGCCGCTGATCGTGCGCGGGCGAGCGGTTGGGGTTATTGGGCTGTATGCCCTTGGCACCCCCCGCCACTACAGCCACGACGACCTGACGACGCTTGAAGAGCTTTCGCGGCGTGTCGCGCTGGCGCTTGATAATGCGCAACTCTACCAGGAGGCGCAGGAAGCGCTGCGCGAGCGCGAAGCCTTCATCTCGATCGCCTCGCACGAGATCAAAAACCCGCTCACCAGCCTGCTGGGGCGCGCTCAGATGCTGCAGCGCCGCCTGGCACGCCTGCCCGATCCTGGCCGCGCCCAGGATGACGCCGAAATCATTGTGTCGCAGGGCATGCGCATTAACTCGCTGCTCACCGATCTGCTCGATGTGTCGCGGCTGGCCAGCGAGCAACTGACGATCACGCGCAAACGCTTGGAGCTAACCGAGCTGGTGCGCAATGCGGTGGCGAACTTGCAGGCTTCGTCGCCCAATTACCGTATCGCGCTCACCGCCGAAGATAGCCCGCTGTGGCTTGAAGGCGATGCCGGCCGGATCGACCAGATGCTGCTGAACTTGCTTGGCAATGCGATTAAGTACAGCCCGGAGTGCGGCATCGTTTACGTGGATGTGCGCGCAGTCCAGAACACCGCCCAGATCGCCATTCGCGACGAAGGAGTGGGCATTCCTGCCGACGCGCTGCCGCACCTGTTCAAGCGCTTCTATCGCGTTTCCCGCGCTTCGGTGCAGCAGGTTTCGGGCTCGGGCATTGGCCTGTATGTGGTGAACCAGATTGTGCAGGGCCATGGCGGCACTATCAGCGTTGCCAGCACCGAAGGCGTGGGCAGCACTTTCACGGTGCAGATCCCACTAACGCAATAGACTCCGCGCGCCCGCCCTGGCTAGTGTGCCGGGGCGGGCGTTTTTTGTTGCCCGCATATGTTGCTGTGGTTTCTGAATGGTGCAAAAACCCGCACTTGACATCGAGTTCACTCGAGGTTGTAGAATGGCAAGAAGCCGCACAACAACAAGGAGTGAACCATGCTGACACGAATGCTTGGCCGCAGCGGCATTGCTGTGAGCGCGCTTGGCTTTGGCTGCTGGCCGATTGGTGGGATGATAATCGAGGATGGCAAATCGGTTGGCTACGGACAGGCCGACGATAGCGAGTCGATCCGCGCGATTCACCGCGCCATCGAGCTAGGCGTGAGCTTTTTTGATACCGCCGAGGTGTATGGCCGCTCGGAAGATATTCTGGGCCGCGCGTTCGCTGGCCGCCGCGCGCAGGTGGTGATCGCCAGCAAGTTCGGCCGCCGTTACGACCGCGCAACCCACACGATTGGCGCGAATGACCTGCGCCCTGCTAGCATGATCGCCTCGCTGGAAGGCAGCCTGCGCCGCCTCGGCACCGACTACCTCGATCTGTATCAGCTGCACGTGGGCGATTGCATGGCCGATGAGGCGCTGGCTTTGCGCGAAGCATTGGAGGACGTGGTGCAAAGCGGAAAAATCCGTGCCTACGGCTGGAGCACCGATCGGCTGGAAAATGCGCGGATCTTCGCGGCCGGGCCGCATTGTGCCGCCATTCAGCAGCACTATAATGTGCTGGAAGGCAATGCCGCGCTGCTCACTTTCTGCGACGTGCAAAACCTGGCAAGCATCAATCGTGGGCCGCTGGCGATGGGCCTGCTGAGTGGGAAATACACCGCTGCCAGCCAGCTGCCCGCCAACGATGTGCGCGGCGCGGGGCATGGATGGCTGGCACTGTTCCCTGCGGGCCGTCCCAGTGCGGCCGGGCTTGCTGCGCTGGAGGCCATTCGCGAAATCCTGACCAGTGAGGGGCGCACGCCAGCCCAGGGCGCGCTGGCCTGGCTGTGGGGACGAAGCCCGCAGACAATCCCGATTCCTGGCTTTAAAGGCGTGCCCCAGGCCGAGGAAAACGCGCGGGCCATGGAATTTGGGCCGCTCACGCCCGAGCAAATGGATGAGGTGCAGCGCCTGCTCGCGCCGATTGCCCTCCCTTCGTGAAAGGATGCGCGCATGAAAATTCAGGACGTCGCCGCGCACTCCCAGGAAAGCTACCGCCGCGAGCTTGCAGCGCAACTGGCCGAAGTGTCGCCCGTGTAATAGCGCGCTACTCGTGCTCAAGCACGCGGCGCAGGGTTTGCGCGCCCAAGGCGGCGTTGCGCGGATTGTCGACCATGCCACTGTCGAGCAGGATGAGGCCAAAGGCCAGCGCCCAGCCACGGGCGCGCACGAGCGTCGCTGCGGAAACCGGCCCGTAGGCTTCCAGCGCTTGCTGCCGCACTGCTGCACTGCCGAACAGCATCCACACCCCCGACAGATCGGTCGCTGGGTCGCCCGCAGTGATGTCGCCCCAGTCGATTATGCC
>LJCR01000019.1 GCA_001399705.1 Kouleothrix aurantiaca | reverse complement strand
GGGTGATGTTGCATGGTTGCACAACCCCTATCCGCTTCATTACAAAGCGGCGTTCGCTTGTTCCATCGTCCCTTACCCGCTGCCCCTTCACGCGCACCTTACGGCGGCATTACCTGAAAGGAGGGCAACGGGCTTACCGTGTTCCGCTTCCATAACAAGGGATGGGGAAGGTCCGCTCTTTCCACCGGTGGCGCCCTATGCCCATGAGCAGTGACTCGACACACTGCTACCCGCCACAGTGCCATTTTGGCTCAAGCCAACAGCGCCTTGGGCTTGTTCACGTTGACGATGTTTATCGAGCCTTCGCGTATGCTGACCATACCATCCATGCTAGCCACGCTCCGTCGTGGCGCTGACAGATACACCATTCCCTCACGGTGCTGGTGCCAGTCAAATGACTGTGGGTACATTGTCAGAGGGCTTTCCACGGCGCGTTACCTTGCCGCAGTACCTCCTAGCATACTGCTGATGGGACAGCAGGTTCTGTCAGATGGAGCTCCATCATGCAGAACAATTATGGAAGCGACTTCACGTCGCACGCCAAGATACGTGTAAAACCAGGCAATAAACTGACTCGTGTACCTTGGTGAAAGGAGCCGGGACCGCTTTTTATCCTGTTGTATTCAACAGATCATCGAAACGATCGCACCCAGATGCCATTGATTCATGCTGTGTCTGCTGTTCTGGCGGCCCTTCCCACGGCCACACCCTTTCCGGTTCCGGCAATCGGCATCCGTTGATACGGCTAGTCATCGTGTGCGTGTACTGAGTGCCCATGTAAACGACGCTCCTGCGCTGACGCTGTCATCAATCCAGTGGACAGCACACCAGTTCAGCAGGAGAAAGGCGCCTGTCCCAATTATCGCATTATACTGGACCCCATGAACTGCACACATGGACGAGCCAGATCGGGTAGACTACCAGGATGAAAAAGACTTACACTCCCGCTTTCAAGGCGCAGGTCGTGCAGGAACTCCTGAAGGAGACTAAAACCATCACCCAGCTCGCCGCCGAACACAGCGTCCACCCGAATGTCCTCCGTGAATGGAAGGTCACGGTGCTCAAAGGCATGGCCAGCCTGTTTGAAAAGGGCGATTCGGTCGAAGCCCTGCGCGCAGCGTATGACCAGCAACTCGAAGATCGTTATGCCCAGATCGGGCGCCTGACGACTCAGGTGACCTGGCTCAAAAAAAAATCTGGCCTCGACCCTGACAAGAGCTGAGCGGATGCAGCTCCTCGACCGACCGGCGCTGAACCTGACCGTGCGCGAACAGGCGAATCTCTTGACCCTGAGCCGCCGCAGCGTGTACTATCAACCGACAGCGCCCACAACTGCGGAGGTAACGATTAAGCACGCGATTGACACGATCTATACGGATCAGCCATCCTATGGTTCGCGGCGGATCGCCGTGATCCTCGAGCGTGATCACCAACTCGTCGTCAATCGCAAAGCCGTACAACGCCACATGCGTGAGATGGGCATTGCCGGGATTAGCCCTGGCCCGAACCTCAGCCGGCGCAATCCGGAGCATCAGGTGTATCCGTATCTACTGCGCAATCTGGTCGCCGCACGACCAAACCACGTTTGGGCGATTGACATCACGTATATTCGTCTGGTGGCCGGCTGGATGTATCTGGTGGCCGTGCTCGATCTCTATGCGCGCTATGTCGTGAGTTGGGCGCTGGATGACACACTGGAGCAACCCTTCGTCCTGGATACGGTCAATCGTGCGCTGGCAGTAGCGACACCGCAGATCTGGAACAGCGATCAGGGAAGTCACTTCACCAGCCCGCAGTACACCCGGCTGCTTGCGACGGCGGGCGTGCAGATCAGTATGGATGGGAAAGGTCGAGCGCTCGACAACATCTTTATCGAGCGGCTCTGGCGCAGTGTGAAATACGAGATGGTCTAATTACAAATGACATTTTCTGTTTTACGCGGGCTACGCGCTTGACCTTGAGTTGGTCACGACAAGCGCTGCGCGTGCGACAATCCCCTCCTGAGAATCCATCAGATGCTTATCGCGGAGGGGAACATGAAGCAGAACTGGCAGATCCGCCGCCAGACCAGCCTGCGACACGATGGAGCGCGTCGTCTGGATCAAGCCTACCAACATCTCCTGCGATGGGCTCAAGCTCCACAGGAGGAGACCAATGAGAGCAGCCATCTATGCTCGCGTATCAACCCTGCGTCAAGCGCAAGCCCAGACAATCGACCAGCAACTCTCGCGTCTGCAGACCCATGTGCAGCAGCAGGGCTGGAGTCTTGATGCCGCACACATCTTCCGAGACGATGGCTATAGCGGCGCGACCCTCAATCGCCCTGGCCTAGACGATTTGCGCGACCGAGCCAGTATGGCTGATTTCGATGTGGTGGTCATTACCGCCCCGGATCGGCTGGCTCGGCGCTATATCCACCAGGTGTTGCTGATTGAGGAGTTGCAACAGCGCGGCTGTACGGTTGTGTTTGTTGAACGCCCGATGAGTACTGACCCCAACGACCAATTGCTGCTGCAAATTCGCGGCGCTGTTGCCGAGTATGAACGAACGCTGATAACTGAACGGATGCGGCGCGGAAAAGTCGCCAAATTGCGCTCAGGTCAACTGCTTCCCTGGACGCGTCGCCCATTTGGTTATCAATTGAATCCGGAGCACCCACGCGACCCAGCAGGGGTACAAATTGACCCCTATGAAGCGGCCATCGTTCAGCAAATCTACGCCTGGTATCTGGCGGATGGGAGTAGTATTTATGGCGTCATTAAGCAACTCAAAGCGGCGGGGATCAGCAGCCCGCGTGGCAACATCTGCTGGACAAATGCCAGTGTTCGCGGTGTGCTGACCAATCCGATGTACACAGGTACGGCGTATGGCAATCGCTACCGAACAGTTCCCGCCCGACAACGTCGCTCGGCGCTCACGCCAAATGGCTCTGGCCAGAGCTACACACTCAAGCCTCGCACCGACTGGATCGCCATTCCAGTGCCAGCAATTGTCAGTCAGGATACCTATGACCACGTCCAGGAAAAACTCAGCCACAACAAACAGACAGCCAAGCGCAACAATACGGCGCATGACTATCTGCTTCGGGGCCTGATCAATTGCGGACAGTGCCACCTTACAACCACGGCTCGCACCACCGCGCAGGGACATCATTATTATGCCTGCCGAGGTCGTAGCGAGGCAGTACGGGTAGCAGAAGGACGGGCGTGTACGGCGCGCTATATTCCGGCAACGCAGCTCGACACACTCGTGTGGAAAGATATCTGTGAGGTGCTGACCGACCCTGCGATCGTGACCCAAGCGCTGAGGCGTGCCGAGCAGGGTTTGTGGCTACCGCAAGAACTGCAGTCCAGAAAGGCAACCATCGAGCAAGGTCTAGCCAGTAGTGAGAGACAGCAGACGCGATTATTAGATGCCTATCTGGCGGAGATCGTTGAGTTCGCCGAATTCGAGCGTAAACGAGCAGAGATAGCTCGTCGCAATGAGACGTTACAGGCGCAACTTCGACAATTGGAGGCAATGACGGCACAGCACGGCGAATTGGCACGTCTAGCACACGGCATCGAAGAGGTGTGCAAGCAATTGCGCGAGGGTTTAGAGCAGGCGAACTTCGAGCAGCAGCGGGCGCTGGTCGAGTTATTGATCGATTGTGTTGTGGTTAGCGATGCCGAGGTTGAAATCCGATATGTGATGCCGCTGAGTCGGGCAGGGCCACAGCGACGGTTTTGTCATTTGCGTCTAGACTATCGAGCATGTCTATCTTAACGAGTATGGCTCACCGCGTGAGGCACGCATCGGGCTTCGACAGTATCTGACGCACTACAATGAGCGCCGTCCGCATTCGTCGTTAGCTTATCAGACCCCCGCAGTGGTCTACACAGAGAAGGGATAGCGGTCTTGTCTTCTGCGCACGTACCGTGTTGCCCATACGAATAGTGATGGGGCAGCCTGGCAACTGTCAAGCGTTTTTGCCGTTTAGGTTGTATCGGACGCACGGATAATTGGCTGATCCTGTGTGCTTGACAAAGGGTCCACTATACATCTCCTTGCGGTCACCGACGCATTGGTAACTCAACAAGCAGCATAATCAGGCATCCAAGGCGGGGTCGAGCAGCATCATAGAGCTGCTTGCGCCTCAGTACAAGTATGCGCTTCACGCACCCTGATATAGGAAGCTTGACAGGCGCTTCATAGCCTGCTATTATTTCGATGCTCGTTCAAGTATAGGAACAGGTGTATGATGACATCTCCTCGTCAACCGGCCGAAACCCAAGAGCACGCCACCCGCGCTGATAGCTGTGAGGTGACGATTATTCATCTTGAGGCGGTGCAGCGTGCCCGGGAGGTTTTGCCCGCTGATGATGTGATGCAGGACGTTGCGGCGACATTTCAGATTCTGGCCGACCCTGTGCGCGCCGGCATCGTTTACGCGCTGGCTCACGAGGAACTCTGCGTCTGCGATGTGGCTGCGGTCGCCGGCCTCTCGATCAGCGCAGCGAGCCACCAGTTGAAGCGCCTGCGCGATCAGGGAGTCGTCAGCTATCGCAAGGAGGGCCGGCTCGCCTTCTACCGCCTACGCGATGATCACATCCGCCGCCTAGTCGAAGATGGAGTTGCCCACGTGCGGGCCAGATAGCGATCTTTTTTTGTCGTTATATTTCGATGTATGTTCAAGTATCAAAAGAGGCAGCGCCATGACCAAAGAAGTTGCTCACGCCGAGCTTGAGGAAGTGGAAGCCAACGAGCGCGACGAGGACGAGGCCGAAGGGTTTAGTGGTCCATGGTATGCTTTCCCGCCGATGCGCAACGCGCTCGTTTCCGGCGCGCTGCTGTTCCTTGGCTGGCTGATCCCGCGGTTTGGTGTGCCCGATGTCGTGCCAGACATCCTATTTGGCCTTGCCATCCTGGTCGGCGCCTACTATTGGGCGCGCGAAGGAGTGGAAGAGTTCGTCAAAGAGCGCGAAGTCGGTATCGAGGCGCTGATGGCATTCGCCACGATCGGCGCGGTTATCCTCGGCGAATACTTCGAGGCCGCGTTCCTGGTTTTTCTCTACGCCGGCGCCGAAGCGATTGAGATGTACACCTTCGCCCGCACACGCAGCGCCATTCGCGCGCTGCTCGACCTGGCGCCGGAGACGGCTATTCGGCTGCGGGAGGGCCGCGAGGAGCGCATCCCGGCCGAGGAGTTGCAGGTCGGCGATCAGTTCCTCGTGCGGCCGGGCGAGCGGGTGCCGACCGATGGCGAGATCGTGGAGGGCGCGAGCAGTTTGGACGAGTCCGCGGTTACCGGCGAGTCAGTCCCAGTAGAAAAAGCGGTCGGCGCGAAGGTCTTTGCCGGCACAATCAACACCACTGGCGCGCTGACGGTGCGCGCCACAACCAACTTTGCCTCGAACTCGCTCCAGAAAATCATCCACCTGGTCGAGGAGGCACAGGGGGTCAAGTCGAGCGCCCAGCGCTGGATCGACCGCTTCGGCAACCGCTACAGTCCATCCGTCATCGCCGTCGCCTTGCTGCTGCTGGTCGTTCCGCCGTTGCTCGGCGGCGTCTTCGACACCTGGGCCTACCGGGCCGTGGTACTCCTGGTCGCCGCCGCGCCCTGCGCGCTGGTGATGTCCACGCCAGTGGCGGTTGCCGCGGCGATCGGCCGGGCCGGGCGCTCTGGCGTGCTGATCAAGGGCGGCGTCCACCTCGAAAACCTGGCCAAAGTGAAGGTGTTGGCCTTCGACAAGACCGGCACGCTCACGCGCGGCAAGCCGGTGGTCACCGACGTGATCACTCACACTGGCCAGCCCGATGCGCTGCTGCGCACAGCCGCGAGCATCGAGCGTCTCAGCGAGCATCCGCTGGCGAAAGCGATTGTCGAGCGCGCGCAGTCGGAAGGCATTGCCCCGGTTGAGATTCGTGATTTCCAGTCGTTGACCGGCGCCGGAGCCAAAGCGGTGGTCGGCGGCAAGGCGGTGTACATCGGTAGTCCGGCGCTTTTTGGGCAACTTGGCGTATCGCTGGCTGCGATTGCCGCAGAGATCGAGCGCCTGCAGGAGCAGGGCAAGACCGTCGTGCTCGTCGGCACGGAGACACAGGTGGACGGGCTGTTCGCCATTCGTGACGAGCCGCGTCCCGAGGCGCGCCAGGCCATTCGCGAGCTGCACGAGATGGGCCTCAAGGTGGCGATGTTGACCGGCGATAACGCCCGGACCGCCAAAGCGATTGCGGCAGAACTGGGGATCGACGATGTCCGTGCGGACCTCAAGCCGGACGACAAGGTCGCCGCGGTCAGAGCGCTGGAGCAGCAGTATGGCCCGGTGGCGATGAGCGGCGACGGTATCAATGATGCCCCGGCGCTGGCGACAGCCACGGTCGGCCTGGCGATGGGCACCGCCGGGACGGATGCCGCGATCGAGGCGGCGGACGTGGCGTTGATGGGCGACGATCCGACCAAAGTGGTCTACGCCCTGCGCCTGGCGCAGCGCAGCCAGCGCATCAGTGTGCAGAACATCGCGTTCTCGCTGCTGGTGCTGGCGGTGCTCATCCCCACCGCCATCCTGGGTGTGATTGGAATCACAGCAGCCGTCTTCGCCCACGAGGCCAGCGAGTTGCTCGCGATTGCCAACGGCTTGCGGGTGGCGCAGCGAGTGAGCTAACGATGCGGTAAGGAGGGCTCATGAGCGAGAGCGTCCTGTGGCTGCTGCGCGACGTGCGCAGAGCCAGAAAGCAAGGCATCGCCGCGATAGAACAGCGGCAGCGTGCCCGGCTCGCCGAGCTGGTGGCCTTCGCGCGAGCCAACTCGCCCTACTATCGCGAGCTTTACGAGAAACTGCCGGAGCGGGTCGAGGATCCCACGCTGCTGCCGATCACCAGCAAGAAGGCGCTGATGGGGCGCTTCGACGACTGGGTCACCGACCGCGAGGTGACGATCGAGAAGGTGCGCCCGTTCGTTGAAAACCCCGAGCTATTCGGGAAGCAGTTCCTGGGCAAGTATCTCGTGAATACGACCTCTGGCACCACCGGGACCCACGGCATCTTTCTGACCGACAAGCGCAGCCTCTCCGTAATCGGGCCGCTCTTCTTACGCATGCTGAGCGCGTGGCTCGGCCCCCGCGACATCATCAGAATTATCGCCGGCGGCGGGCGCATCGGATCGGTACTTGCAACCGGCACCCCCCTCGCCACCGGTGTCGGTATCGCCCGCTTCCGGCGGCGGCTCGGCAAGGCATTTCAGGCCCTCTCAGTGCATGCGCCCCTGTCCGAACTTGTTGCTGCGCTCAACATATTTCAGCCGGTCATTGTGATGAGCTACGCGACCGTGACGAAACTCCTTGCCGGCGAGCAGGAAGCGGGCCGCCTGCATATCAACCCGGCGCTGGTGTTACTCGTCGCCGAAGGGCTGGCGGCAGATGAGTACGACCGCATCGCCAGGGTGTTCAACACCAAAGTGGGCAACAGCTACGCCGCCTCCGAGTGCCCTTTCATAAGCTACAACTGTGAGTACGGCTGGCTGCATGTCAACGCCGACTGGGTCGTGTTGGAGCCTGTGGACGCCGATTACCGTGCCGTGCCACCGGGTGTGCAGTCACACACGGTCCTCATCAGCAACCTCGCCAATCGAGTGCAGCCGATTCTGCGCTACGACCTCGGCGACAGCGTTTTGCAGCGGCCTGACCCCTGCCCGTGCGGGAACCCGCTGCCCGCGATCCGCGTGCAGGGCCGAGCTGCCGACATGCTCACCTTCCCGACTGAGGGCGGCGAGCGAATCAGTATGCCGCCACTCCTATTCGGCACCTCAATCTATCATATCCCAGGAATTGAGCAATTCCAGGCCGTGCAGACCACCCCAGCGAACCTGCGCGTGCGGCTGCGTCTGGAGGCTGGCGCCGACCCGGACCGCGTGTGGCAGGCAGTGTATGCCCGGATCACGCACCTACTCATGGAGCACAAGCTCAGCCACGTCATACTTGAGCGCGCCGAGGAGCCACCGGAGCAGTCCCCCGGCGGCAAGTATCGCGAGATCATCCCATTGGGTTGAGGAGTGTAAACGACAGGTGAGCACTTCAAGTTACAAGCAACAGAGTGGCGATCAAACGCATTTGTTACACTATATCGTTCGTCGCCCATTTTAACATATATCTCGGCTTGACCCGAAGGTCTTCGCATTGGGCAGAAAGATCTTCGCATCAGGCAGGAAGACCTTCGCACCATCAGCAGAGGCTATCAAGGTGTTCGAGCGCGAACACGAGCGTCTCGCCGAGGGTGGGGTCTTCGATCGACGCCTCCGGCTGGCGCCAGCTCCGGCCGCGCACCGCGTCGCGGGCGTACGCCGAGCTGTCGCTGGATGTGGCTCCCGCGGCGACGAGCCGGCGGATCGATTCGGGCTGGCCGATGCCGAAGACATGAATCGGGAGTCCGGGCGCCTCCGCTCGTACGGCCGCCACGACACGGGACGCGTAGTCGAGATCGCGCGCGTGCGGGACAAGCCCGCCGATCGCCAGCCCATCGAAGCCGCGGCCGCCGTCATCGCGCATCGCAACAAGCGCGCGGGCGCACGCGGCCGCGCCCTGCGGGTTCTGCGCCTGGACCACGCCGAACAGGCACAACTGGGGGAAATGTTTCCCTCGCTGACGCAGCGCATAGCGCGCGTTGGCCAGTGTCAACACTGTTCGCCGCGCCGCCTCGTCGGATGGCATATCCGGCGCGATGAAGCAGTCGGCGGGCCAGCCATGGGGCCAGAGGGGTATCCGATCGCGCAACGTACCCCATCACCGCTCGATCAGTTGCTGAGGCTCTTCGCGCCAGCAACGGCGGAAGCGCACGGCGCGACTGCAGATCTGTGGATCGTGAATAGCGATGGAACCAGTCTGCGTCGCCTCACGAAAATCAACGAAGATACGCCCATGGCGGTGTTTTCACCAGATGGCACCACCATTGCGCTCATGGGTGCAAACGGGATCTATCTGATGAAAGCGGATGGTAGCAACCTGCGGAAGGTCGACGCCCACGGTGATCACGGTGGGCTAGATTGGGCTGGCCGATAGCGCGCATGTCAATCTTGTCGCCGATCAGTTGCCAATTGCCACCGGCGTACCGATGTCGGCCCAACTATATAACCACTCAGCATCGTCCATGCCAAGGTTGATGCAGCCATGGGAAAGCCGGTAACCCGTGCCGAATTTGTCGTGCCAGTATGTACCATGCAGCGCGACCCCACCGACAACATATTGCACCCACGGAACATCGGGTACGTACCAACTTTCCCCGCTCGCGTCGCCGGTCATCGTCTGTACTGGTAATTTCATATAGATCGCGAAGCTGCCGGTCGGTGTGTTGAAACCGTCACGCCCAGTCGCAACCGGCGCACGGTAGACAGCGAGATTATCTTCGTATGCGGTCAGCCACTGTTCCGCCAGACTAACCTCAATGCGGCGTGCCCAAAGCGAGGGCGACCACACGCGAGCACCGATCAACTGCGTTACTGGGGCCATCCGAATCCCACGCGCTGCTGCCGCTCGTCTTCCCAGGTCGCTCACCACGACTTCATGGAGCGTGTGCAACTGTATTCCATTGAACGCCTCCATGCCGCGATAGAATGCGCCCATGTCATTAGGGTTATACTCAAGGCGCGTGCGCTCAAAGTACTGAACAACCATGCCATCCTCGTTCAGTTCTTCACTGATCGGATAGCCGAAGATCTCCAGACCGCCTCGGCGCTCCCAGTAGGCCCGAAACTCGCCTGTGAGCGTGTGCCCGGTTTCAGGAAAGTAGCGCGACCCATTCTGCGGATCGGGCACTACAGGTAACTGACGGTCGGCGATCAGCTCGCGCCCAAGTAGCCCAATCCGGACTTGCGCCTTTCCGCTGGCCAGGTCAGGATGGTACTCAAAACGTGCGCGCTCGAAGTACTGCACAATCCGCCTATCTTCAATGATCTCTTCTGTAATTGGGTAGCCAAAGATTAGCATCTGACCATTACCGCGCCAGAAGTCCAAAAAACCCGCGCGATTACTAAGGTGGTGTCCCGTCTGCGGAAAAAAGAGCGTCTGCGCCTTGGGCAACCGGCTTGGATCCAGCGGCCCCAAGGCGGTCGATACGATCTCGACGATGTTGGCTGCCTGCACGTCAGTTCCTTGGCCGGCCGCTTCCCGAGGCAAGTATGTACGCGTGAAGTCGGAAGCACTGGGCTGTGCCGCCACCTCACGTATCCATATGATGGGGATAATTGATAGTACAACAGCAATAGAGAAGGCAGTTGGCCAACAGCGAGTGCGGCGATACATTTTCCCCTCCTTGCAGTACGCTGAGATGTACTAGATGCCTTCGTTGCGCACAAGATACCGGATATCGCTGGCGACATCCTCAATTGGCGTGCCATAGCGTAAGAGCAACCGCCAGCGACCACTTTGGTCGATGACATAGATGTAGGAAGAGTGATCGACCGAAAGATCAGACGTCAACTCACGCCGTATGGCTGTGACGCCATACGCGCGGTAGATCGCCTTTAATTCCTCCTGTGACCCGCGTAGACCCAAGAAACTCGGATCAAATTTCGCCATATAGGTCTGCAATTGTTCGTGGGTATCTCGCGCTGGATCAACCGTGACCATGACAACTTGTGTCTTGTCTGCATCCGCACCGAGTCTGTTGCGCACGACTTTGAGATCACCAAGCGTGGTTGGGCAGACATCTGGACACGAAGTGAAGCCAAAAAACATCAGTATCACCTTGCCACGCTGATCGCTCAGGCGAAATGGCTGGCCGTTCTGATCGGTGAGCGTGAAATCCGGTGCCTGGCTCAGCGGTTCAAGCACCGTGCCATGAAATGCGTAGGGAGCACCACAAGCGCCCAGCACGATCGCAAGTAGCAGCGTTAAAACGCGCAGGTGCCGTGGAAAAGTCATCGTGATCGTTTTGATCGCTTCTCCGCCAACATTATGAGGCACTGTACTGCCGCTTTACTTGGCCCGCAGGCGAGGCCCTGCTGACTCCATAGAGCTTGGCAACATAGTGATTTCTGTATGATGCATTTGATATCTGGGTATCAAAACAGAGCTCGTATGAATACACGTAACAGGGAATCGTGCGCGGCTCTGATGCGCACACCAGGCTTGAGATAACCATTCAGGCGGATGTGCAGTGCCGTCGAGCGGGCGGCAAGATGTACCTAACCACACACCTTGCCGCCCATCTCTCCTAGCGTGCGCTCCGTTTGCTGCGCCACAGCGCAATACCACCGGCAACAAAGAGAATGGCGATCATGAGCAGATATGCGCTCCAATCCGCCCCTGTATCACCAGTGGTTGGCAATGTGGCCGGGCCGGCCCCGGTGGACGGCGTGGCTGTGGGCTGCGCCGCGCCGGCTGCGGCCGTTGTCGGTCGTGTCGTCGGCGCTGGCGTTGCTGCGGTAGTTGGGACGGCAGTCGCCTCCTCCTCCGGCACCGCCGTGGGTTGGGCACCCGGATCCGCGTTCACCCCAAAGGTGAATGTGCCGCTCTCCTCGGCTTCGTCGTCGGAGGTCAGTACATCCCACGCGACGGTATAGACGCCGTCTCCGAGACCAGCATTGAGTGTTCCGGTCAGGGTCTTATGATCGAGATCATTCAGATCAAGCTTGCCCGTCCCGACCGTTGCCTTCTTCGCATCGGTTACGGTAAAGCTACTGCCCTGGTCATCGATCTCTTCGCTGAATATGAGTGTCACTTTCGCGGGCGCTTTGGTGAGCTTCGTGCCAGCGGCTGGGTCGGATGAAACCAGCTCTGCATGTGCGAGGGCAGTGCCGAGCCATCCCAGGCTCAGCGCAAGCACGATGATTATGCCGAAAACGGTTCGTCGATTCATGACGGTGTATTCCTTCTTATTCAGAGGCGCGGCTCGAGCACGGCCGCGTCGTAGTCCTGATGTTATTGTGAAGCCACTGTTGCGGCTCGCACTATATCCATCTCAAAGGTATGCCGGACATCCTGGAATCCTGCGCGTCGCAGTACCACCTCAATATGCCACCGCCCGCCCATGGAGGTATAGCTGCCACGGGCCGTATAGCGCTGCGTATCAGCCGTCTGCGCCTCGATTTGTAGCGGTTGCATCTGCATTCCTTGCATATCGAAGCGCAAGAGCACCTTGGCTGGGCGACCCGCCGCGTCCGGTCGTTTGTCACTCACGTCCACGGCGAACTCGTTATCGCCGATCTGTGCCGGCGCTACCCGCAGCACCAGATCCACGTTCTCCACGGTTGCGGATTGCGCCAGACCTTGCCGCTCATGCTCTTCCCATGCGGTTTTGGCTGGTGCCACGCTGGTCATGACACCGACCGCGAGGAGCAGTAGCGCGCCGGCGACCAGCTCCAGGCGCACGCTTCGCCCAAATGCACGCGCCAGGTGGTTGCCCCTCGCGCGCAACCTGGGCGAGAGGTAGAACATATTGATGGCGCCAAGCACCAGCAGCAACCCGGAGAGGCCGAGCTTGAGCCCAAACGCCCGCCCATAGGTGGTCGCCTCCAGCAGATCAAGGTTATTGATCTGCTGGAGGTAGCTGTACACGCCAGTCAGCGCCAGAACCGCTACGCAGATCATTGCGAGCCGCGAGAAGCGTGGGATGATCGGTCGAAGCGACAGCACACGCTCTGATGTGCCACGCGCGATTAGAATCGCCCAGAACAGCGGAACCAGCCCGCCAAGCCAGGCGACCATGGCCATGATGTGCAGCCAGTCCAGCGCCACCGCAATCGTGGCGCCGTCCGGCAGCGCCGCGCTGTGCCCGCTCAGGCTAAAGGTCAGCAGCGCTACGCTTGAGAGAACCAGCGCGATCCACCAGCGCCACGCCGTCCCCTGCCCGATCGGCGGAGCATGCCAACTAATCAGCATGATCAGCAGCGCGAGTGAAATGCGCGCTAGCCAGAGCAGCCCAGATCGCCCACGCAACAGCTGAAGCGCTGGTGTGCCGATCGCCTGTGCGAATGGCACATTTGCGGCGACAGACGCCTGCACGATGAAAAAGAGCAGATTCGCCAGCACGAACAGTGCGCCGCCAATCACTATGAGACGACGGATGGCACGCGTGACTGCTTCATCGGTCGACGGATCGACTTTTTCGCGCTCCATTGCACGAAATGCCGGTCGCCAGACCAGCAGTCCGAACGGTAGACCACCGAACGCGACCGCCGCAAGCAACAATGTGAGCCACCGTGACGCGGCGTCCAGTGGGGGCGGCGGCAACGTTGCCGGATCAGGCGCCCCCGCCGGTGGAATCAGGGATGTTGCGGTTACGGCGACCCCGACCCCAAACGGCACACTGCTCTCTGTGACATGCCCATCCACCGAGCGCACGCGCGCGATCGCGGTGTAGCCGCCCTTCGACAGATCTGCCAGCGCCAACCGCAGTATGCGCGGTTGGGATGGATCGATCACGCCTGGGCCGGGGTTCACGACCGCGTTGCTGCTGTTCAAGAGTTGTACCGTGCTAAACCCAGGATCGAGATCCTCGCTAAACTCCAGAACCAGCTCCTTCGGCGCGGCGTCCAGGGTCGCGCCAGCCGGAGGCTCGGATCGAACCAGGGTCGCATGAGCTTCGACGCGCCGCGTGAAGATCAGCGCCAATATAAGCGCAATGGCGAATACTCGCCCGCGATTCCTCATCGGGATCGTTCCTCTTGGGGTGGGACGCCGCACTCCAGCAGCGTCCCGGTTTTCGATACAATGCGTTCAGGTCGATTCAGCGCGCCGCAACACGGTCAATCTATCGGCAGCGCAATCTCGCCAGTGGGCGTGCGAGCATTCAAGACGAGCATTGCCGTGGCCTTGCTCGCCGTGCAGCGATGACGTTAGCGCGAGAACGCGAGTGCTATTGGGGGACGGAGGGGCGGGCGGATCGCCAACAGTGTAGGCGGGGAAGGTGAAGCAACAGCGGTACGCTGGATCAGCAGCACGACCGCCAGCAGTGTCAGCGCAACCACGGTTCCAATATGCTCATGGACTGACACCCAGAAGGGACGATCAGGTACGTGCGATGAACGACACTGCACCAGCTGGTCAAAGCAGGTATCGGTCGTCACGATTGATGCGCCACCGAGGCCTAACGGAGTGTCAGTGTGCTGCTCAGAAAGTGCAGGGATGAGAGATCCACCATGTTGGTGTATGTGCAATCCGATGCTTGCACGGTCTGCTGGGAGCCAGAATTGACAATGGAGGAGGCAGCCCAGCGGCTCTGCCATCCCAATACCGAGCACAGTGAGCAGCGCGGCATACCACGCATTCCGGCGGAACCAGCTGCGTACACGTTTCGCCGCGCCGTACCAAAAATATCGGTTTGTCCGAACCGCATTCACTCGTGCATCCACTCACAATCGTATGGAACTGTTAGACCCGACGCCTGCCCATCAGTCAAGCCGCCACAGATGAACAAACGCTCACGTTCCCGCATGGCGAAACGGCTTATGGCGCCGCAGATGCCGGCTGGATCGGCTGGCCGGCGGCGAGCTGCTTCAGCGCCGGCTCCATTTCTGCCAAGGTGATACCGCCTTCGTACTTCGCTCGAATGATTCCCTGTGCATCCACCAGGAACGTCCACGGCTCGGTTTGCAGCTTCCATTCCTCCATAGCCGGCACGCGCTTCTGCTGCTGCGCAGACTCCCCAAACGGATACTGGTAGACCTCGACGTGGATGAAATTGACCTGCCCCTTCAATTCGCCTTTGATCTTCTTGATCACCTCCAGATTCGGGCCACAGACCGCCGTCTCGCAGAAGCCAGGCGTTGAGAATGCCAGCAGGAACGGCTTCTTCGCCGCAATTGCATCGGCGATCGTCATCTGGTACAGATCCAGGTCGGGCCGCCCATCGGAGGTCAGATGCGCTGGATCAGGCGTGTCTTTGATCGTAAGATTCTTACTTGGGATGGCCGGGCTGCCTAGCGCCGGCGTCTTCGGCGCGGCCAGCACATCGATCCGGAAGCGACTGGACTGCGG
>LJCR01001899.1 GCA_001399705.1 Kouleothrix aurantiaca | reverse complement strand
AGCGTCGCCGGCCCGCCTAGCTGCGCCAGTGCGCGGCGCAGGGCAGCCTCGGCGCGCTCCTCGGCGCTCAGGCTGTCGTCTCGGTATCCCATAGAACCTGCTCCTCTGAGCCTAGCGCCGCCGCCAGCATATGCCGCGCACGGTGCAGGCGAGTTTTAATCGTGCTTTCCGGCAAGCCCGTCACCTGGCAAATCTCGTCGTAAGAAAGATCCTGCCAGTAGCGCAGCACCGTCACCAGGCGATAGTGCTCGGGCAGCTTCTGCAGCGCCTGCTGCACCATGCGCCGCTGCTCTTGGGTGATCGCGCTTCGCTCGGGCCCTGGCTCGGCGCTTGGCAATGCATACGCGGCATCGTCGAGCGTCATCCAGGCGAATCGCCGCCGGCGCAGCCGGTCGATACAATAATTCGACCCAATCGACAACAGCCACGTCGAAAAACGGCGCGCGCGGTCAAAGCTCTCCAGGCGCGTATAGGCGCGCAGAAAAATTTCCTGGCTGGCGTCTTCAGCATCCTCGGCGTTGCCAAGCATGCGATAGGCCAAGTTATACACTGCGCCGGCGTAGCGGTGCATCAGCTGGCCGAAGGCAGTGCGATCGCCCCGGAGCGCTTGTTCAACCCAGCCGATCTCATCGACCTGCTGTTCCATAATCATTTCCTACAGCTATGTACGCAATTGCCTGCGGCGGGTTTCAGAATTTCTTGCGTCTTTGCCCGCAAATCGAACATTTTTTAACCCACTACTACTTGCACAAGCAAATCTCTTCGTGTACCATGCGAACGTTCCACCACGAACGCGCGCCACAAAGGCGTCGATGTGGAAACGTATCAGCAGGCAATAATGTTACTCGGGCAGCACGCCCAGGGAGATCGAGAGTGGCAGTTCCTTTAAACCGCGACCAGATCCGCGCCGCGCTCGCGCAGAATGATCCGTCGCTCAGCATGTATTTAGATCTTGAGACGGGCACGGTTGTGCGCGTCGACGAGACCGATTCATCACCTGATATGGAAGCGCTTCGCAATGAGGTGATGGAAAAGTACGGCGATCGTTTCCGGTATATTTCGGGTGGCAATAGTGCGGCCGACGATGCCGCCGTCTCGTCCTGGCTTGAGGGGGAAGGGCTCTAGCCCAGCAATTGCAGTGGGCTGCGCGTGGGGAAAACTCGCTGCGCAGCCCACTTCGTGTTTCTCAGGCGCGGTCGTTGAGCGCAACCACGCCGGGCAGCTCGCGGCCTTCCAGCAGCTCCAGCGACGCGCCGCCGCCAGTCGAGATATGGCCGATCTTGTCGGCCAGCCCCATCTGCTCAACCGCCGCCACCGAGTCGCCGCCGCCAATCACGGTGCGGCCCGCGCTCTCGCTCATGGCCTGCGCAATGCCGCGGGTGCCCTCGGCAAACGGCGCAGCTTCGAAATAGCCCATCGGGC
>LJCR01001898.1 GCA_001399705.1 Kouleothrix aurantiaca | reverse complement strand
GCGCCCAGCGCGTCGACGCCCTGAGTCATGATCACGCTGGCTACTTCGGCAACCGAACGCGCGCCCGATAAGGCTGCGGAAACTGCGTGCAGGCGTTCCAGCCGGGCGGCTATAAGCTCGGCCAGCTGGCGCTGCTGCTGTTCGTTCGAAAAGAGCTGCGCGTTCTCGATTGCGAGCGCGGCCCGCGCAGCCAGCTCCTGCGCCAGCAGCATGTCGCCCTCATCGAACGAAGGCGCTTCCGGCGTGTAGCGGTACACATTCAGCACGCCAACGGTGCTGCCACGCACCCGCAATGGCACAACGATTAGGCTGCGCGGCCTGATGCGTTCAAAGATGGCGTTATAACTGGGCGGAAGCGTTGCCTGGATCTGCGCAATATCGATAACGGGAACGAGCAGCGCGCGCCCACTTCTGAATACCTGCACGCTCGGGTTTGCACTATCGGCATCGAGCGCCACGCCGCCACCGAGTGTCGGTAACAAGCTCTGCAGGGCCGGGTCGCGATCGTAGCGCGTGCTTGGTTCCAGGCGCTGGCCATCGGCCGAAATCTGGAGAATGCTGCACCCATCGCCAAGCTCGGCTGCAATCGTGCGCGTAATATGGTTAAGCAGGCCCTGGTAGTCGTTCTCGGCTGCGGCAAACGTCTGCGAGGCGCTTGCCAACGTCGCAAGGCGCGCCGCATTCGCGCGCTGGGCCTGTTCGGCAAGCGCGCGGCCGCGCTCAGCCCGGTCGAGCCATTCGGCAAGCCAGCCAAGCAGCGACAGGGTTGTGGCGACGAACAGCACCAGCACAATGCCAGGGCCAAACAGGGTTGTGCGAAGTATCAGCAACCACACAACTGGCCCAATCACCAGCAAAGCTGCCACGCCGATCGTCAAACGGCGGAAGAGCGCCCCCGCTGTTGTACGGCGCCACGCCATTATGAACGTACCAGCAGGCTCAACGAGCAGCGCGCCGGCACTTACAAGCACGAACAGCAGAATGGTGATCGGCCCCATATTGGCCGCGCCAATCACTGTGTTCAACACATCGGCGTCTAACATCGAGCCAATCAGGGCCTGGATCGCAAGAAGGAAGGACATTATGGCCAGCCACTGCGCGAAGCCAACTGCGGTTCGCAGCTGCGTGGCCATCAACAGCAAGGCAAGGCCAACAAAGATCGTATTAAGTGCGGTGGTTGGTGAAGGCAGGCCGGAAACGAACACCGTGCCGGGCAGAGGAAAGTTTCGTACTAGCGTTAGCAGGCCGAGGAGCGCAACCACAATGCTCAGCGCCGCCGCCGCCCCTCGTTGTAACCGCCCAACATGTGTATCGGGATGTTGGGCAAGCGCCAGCAAGGCAAGCGCGCCACCGGCACAAAATGCGGCCAGTGCGACGCTTCGTCGGGCGGGAGCGGGGCCAGCCACGGCGCGGGCGGCGCGCC
>LJCR01001897.1 GCA_001399705.1 Kouleothrix aurantiaca | reverse complement strand
GTATCATCGCGCGCGCGAGGTCAAAATCGCTACGCGCCGCCCGGTGCCGGTTCAGGTGGATGGCGACCATATTGGCGAAACGCCGCTGACGTTCCAGGCCGTGCCTGGCGCACTGATCGCGCTGCTGCCGGCTTCGATGCCAGAGGATTTGGTGCGGCCCGAGGTACAGCCGCCGCGTTACGCCTGGCGCAGGCTGGTTGGCCGCTTGATGCAGCGCCGCCCCACACCCAAGCATGATCCAGTATCGCGCAGCTAAGGCATAGCAGGGCATGCACGCATGAGCAATATCTGCCGCATACCACTCCTGTTTCAACGCCCGCTGGCTGGGCTTGCCGCCTTCTCGATGAGCCTGCTGCTACTTGGGTGCAGCCCTGCCCCAAACGTCAGCCCGACATTGCAGCCAGCGCTGGCGCCAAGCAGCACGGCTGCCGTGCCTCTGCCAACAGCCACCGTCCAGGCAATCGTTCAGGCAAGCCCAAGCCCGGTTCCTTCCTCTGAAACGCTACCCGGCCAGCTGATTGTTGTCCAGGCGGGCAACCTGTGGCGCTGGCGTGGCGATCAGGGTGAGCAGCTCACCTCCAGCGGCGACGCCTTTCAGCCAGCTATTTCGCCAGATGGGCAGGAAATTGCCTATGCGCGCCGCGTGACCAGCGGCAGCGATATTGTGGTGCGCTCGGGCACGGAGCCTGCGCCGCTGGCCCTCACCGACAACACGCCCGACCCAGCCACCTATGGCTACGATCGTATCTACGCCAGTCGCTGGGCGTTTTACCCGGCCTGGTCGCCCGACGGCAAGATGCTGACGTTTGCGTCGCAGTTTGGGCCGCCGGCTGGTTCGCCAGCCGCTGAATATCGTATGTCGCTGTATACAATCTCGGCCGAAGGCGCGCGCGAGCGGCAGGCGTTTGGCAGCGCCGAGGGCCAGGTTGGGCGGCCGGCCTACGCGCCCGACGGCAAAACGATTGTCTTCGCGTTTAGCCCGGTGAAAGAAGAAGAGGCCCCAACGCTCTACCGCTACACAATTGCCAGCGATCATGCGGCCGCGCTGCCTGGTGCGCCGCAGCAATGCTATGATCCTGCCTTTTCGCCCGATGGAAAGTGGCTGGCATTTGCCCAGCGCACCGCCAGCGGAACCGATGTATATGCCCTACCTATGGAAGGCGGCGCTGCTGTTCAGCTCACGGCAGTAGGCTTTGCGCGCGCGCCCGCCTTTTCGCCCGATGGGCGCATGCTGGCGTTTCTTGCCACTACAGCAGGCTCGAATAGCTTTGATCTGTGGGTGGCCGACGTGCAGGCCGATGCGGCGGGAACCCTTCGCCTGGGCGCGCCACGCCAGCTCACAACCGACATGCATCTGGATGCCGACTCGGGCATTGCGTGGGGGCGCTGATGAGCCAGACTGACCCTGTATCGGCAGAGTACCCG
>LJCR01001896.1 GCA_001399705.1 Kouleothrix aurantiaca | reverse complement strand
AACGTGGCCTACACGGCGAATGTCGCCACCAGCGGCGCGCTGAAGATAAGCCTGGTGTGGAGCGACTACCCCTCGACGGCGGCGGCGGCGGCCAACCTGGTCAACAACCTGAACCTGACCGTGACTGCGCCGGGCGGCGCGACCTATAAAGGCAACGTCTTCAGTGGCGGCTGGTCGGCCGCGGGCGGCAGCGCCGACACTGCCAACAATGTCGAGAACGTGTATGTGCAGTCGGCTGCGACCGGCAACTGGACGATCACCGTCAGCGGCGCGAACGTGCCGAACGGCCCGCAGCCTTTCGCGCTGGTGGTTCGTGGCGCAGGCAGCCTGACCGGCCCGGCAGTGGTGGCACTACCCAGCGCGCCGAGCAGCCTCACGGCGACGGTCGTCTCGAAGACGCAGATCAACCTGAGCTGGGCCGACAACTCCAGCGATGAGACCGGCTTCAAGATTGAGCGCTCGACTAGCTCGACCACCGGCTTCACGCAGGTCGGAACCACCGGCCCCGGCGTGACCACGTTCCAGAGCACGGGCCTCACTGGTAACACAACCTATTACTACCGGGTTCGTGCGACGAACGCCAATGGCGACTCAGGCTACTCAAATACTGCCAGCGCCAAGACCCTGCGCAAATAACCGCTATTTGCCACGCAAACGACGAAACCCCTGGCCGGGAAACTGGCTGGGGGTTTCGTTTTTCGCCAAAGCAGAAGTCGGCAGTCGGCAGCCGGCAGTAGCAGTCCATTCCCCAAAGTTATCGTATCTTCTCCGCTCTTCGCGGTGCAGAATTGCACATTCTTCTTCCCCCAAAACCCTCGCGCACTTCGCGGCCCAACACCTGTCGTCGGCTGTTGGTCGTCTGTCGTCAAATAAAGAACATTCGTTCGATTAACTCTTTACACATTTGGTTATGTCACCTCTTGACATTGCGCACATGGGTGCTATACTCGGAACAAATGTTTCGCAATTTTGTTCGAACTAAACCAAGCCAGAGAATTCGCCGCGTTGAGCAGGAGCGAGGGCACCCATGCGACACATCCGCGAAAGCCAGGAATCACCGCCGCAGCGCACGCTGCCCGCGCCCACCCTCGCCGCCCCCATCGCGGTGATTGGCAGCCCAAACTCCACCACCAACTTCACGGTCGATATTCTTGAAGCCGCCCGCGACCGCGCGCTCGACCACGCCTGGGTGACGTTTGAGGTTGCCGAGCGCTTCAATGGGCGCACCTACCGCAAGCGCGCCTTGTGCCAGCTTGGCGGCATTGTGACGCGCAACCGCTGGCATGAAGACCCGGTGATCCGCGCGGTGATCAAGCACCAGGGCGCACTGCCCGCACTCTCGGGCGAAAGCGACCTGACCTCGGCGCAGCTTGGCGCGCTGGGCGTCTTTCTGCTCGACGACAACGGCCACGTGCTGCGGCGCAC
>LJCR01001894.1 GCA_001399705.1 Kouleothrix aurantiaca | reverse complement strand
GGCACTGGCGCGCCGCCCGTCACCGCCCCCACAAACTCGCTCAGCTCGGCGACAAAACTCTCGGTATAGCGATCCATGAAGAAGTTGAGCGGCAGGTCGCGCCGGATGCTGTTGGCGTCGCTGATGGTGGTGTTGTTCGGGTAGTTGTTCGAAACCGCAATCGCGCCGCCGCTGCCAAACACCTCGACGCGCTGGTCGTATCCGTACACGGCGCGGCGGCTGTTGTCGATTGTGCCAATTGCGCCATTCGCGAAGCGCAGCACCGTCAGCGCGGTGTCGATATCGCCAGCCTCGCCAATCGCCGGGTCAACCATCACCGCGCCCGCGACGTAGACCTCATCCACCTCGCTGCCGACCAGAAAACGCGCCATGTCGAAGTCGTGGATCGTCATGTCGACAAAAATGCCGCCCGAGACCTTGATGTACGAAATTGGCGGCGGCGCGGGGTCGCGGCTGATGATATGCAGCAGCTCGGGCGTGCCGATTTCGCCCTGCACAATCGCCTGGCGCACGCGGCGGAAGTTGGCGTCGAAGCGGCGATTGAAGCCAATCTGCAGCGTCACACCGGCGCGCTCAACTGCCGCCAGCGCCCGGTCGATGGTCGCCAGACTCAGGGCAATCGGCTTCTCGCAGAAGATCTGCTTGCCGGCTTGCGCGGCCTCCTCGCTGATCTGCGCGTGCGTGTCGGTGGCGGTGCAGATCAGCACGGCCTCGATGTCGGGGTTCGCCAGCACCGCGCGGTAGTCGGTCAGCGCGGCGGGAATGCCGAAATCGTGCGCGCAGCGCTGCGCCGCCTCCTCGATCGGGTCGGCCACGGCCAGCACGCGCGCGCCGCTGATGCGCGTGGCGAGGTTGGCGGCGTGCACGCGGCCAATTCGGCCCGCGCCCAGCACGCCAATATTCAGGGTCTGACTGCTCATTGCATGCTCCAGTGTTTGTGATATTACAAACGCCAATTCACCACGAAGACACGAAGGCACGAAGACTCTATTTATTTGCAAACCCTTGGTGTCTTCGTGTCCTGCTGGTTATTCCCAACAGGCTTGGGAATGCTACAAACCCAGCGTCGCCAGGTAGTCGCGGTTGCGCTGGGCGCTGGCGCGCGGCTCGCCCATGCCGGGCAAAACGTCCTGCTCGACGGTGACGAAGCCGCTGTAGTCGCGGGCGCGCAGCCACTCGGTCGCCGCCGCGAAATCCACGCAGCCGCGCCCCAGCTCGCAAAACACGCCCCGCCCCACAGCGGTGAAGTAATCCCAGCCTTCGGCGCGGGCGCGGGCGGCCACTGCTGGCTCGCAATCCTTGTAGTGCATGTACCAGATCCGGTCGCCGTAGCGATCGAGCGCCGCGCCAATGCCGGCGCCGTCATTTGCGCCACTGCCATAGACGTAGTGGCCCGTATCGAACACCAGCCCGAGCAGCGCAGGGT
>LJCR01001895.1 GCA_001399705.1 Kouleothrix aurantiaca | reverse complement strand
CCATCGCCTGGGCGAGTGGATCGACGACAGGTACGTGCAGCCGGCCCTGCTGCATGGCGACCCGTGGGGCGGCAATTTCATTGTCGGGCCGGGCGGCGCGCCCGCGCTGATCGACCCTGCCGCCTACTACGGCGACCGCGAAGCCGACCTGGCGATGACGCGGCTGTTTGGCGGCTTCCCGCCCGCCTTCTATCAGTCCTATGCAGCCGCCTGGCCGCTCGCGCCCGGCTGGCAGGATCGCGTCGATCTGTACAACCTTTACCACCTGCTCAACCACCTCAACCTGTTTGGCGAGGGATATGGCGCGCAGGCAGATGCGACGCTGGCGCGCTATGTGGGCTGAGCAGGCAGACCAATCCCTGGAAAAAGGCATGAGAAAAGGCGCAAACTCAAACGAGTGCGCCTCTCATACGAAATACGGGTGATTGGCCCTGATTACATACGGATGATCAATTCGAAATTGTCATGCTTCGCTCAGCATGATCACCCAGAGCTAATCAGCTGTCTTTGGTATCACAAGCAGGATGCTGGAACGCGAGCCGATGGGATTATGCGTTACCGGCCGGGCTGTCGCTATCTTTCGGCGCAACACCACCGCTTAATTGCGCGCCGGCCGTGAGCGTTTCTCGTGTGCTTTCCTCGGGCCGCAAAATGCGGATACCCCCTTCGTCCATAATGAGCTCGCGGAGCGTGCGGTCGAAGAAGCTAAGGCGCATTCGGATCACTGCCAGCAGCCGCCGCAGCACACCATCAATCTCGTACTGCTGCACCACAATCACGTTGTCGCCCAGAACCGCCAGTGGCGTGTTCGTCAGGTTCACGCGCAGCCCTTCAAATGGCGTAATTTCGAGCAGGTACAGCGCGGTTGTATGTGTGCTGTAGACAATGTCGTTAAGCGCGCTCAGATAGTCGCGTGTGCGATCGCCCAGCTCGTTGAGCAAAATGCTTATATCGTCAATCACCAAGCGCTGCACATTTGGCGAGGCTAGCTCTGCGAGCAGAATCGTGGCGACCTGGTCGGGGTTGAGGTCTGCTGGCGCGATGCGAATAACCCGCACGGTTCCTTGGTCGATAGCGCTTTGAAGATCGAGCCCGAAGGCGGCCGCCTTGCGTGCCAGCTGCTCGGGCTGCTCGACAAACGTGATGAACAGGCTGATTTTTTCCGCTTCGGCCTGGGCAAGCGCCCAGTGCAAACCGAGGGTTGTTTTGCCCACGCCCGGCGCACCGGCCAGCAGGCTCGTAGTTCCCACATTTGGCCCGCCGCCAAGGATCTGATCGAGCTCGGGCAGGTGAAAGGGCGATCGTTCGTTGGTGACGGGGCGTGCGTATGGCGCGGGCGTGCTTTCGATGCGCGGAAAGACGCGTATGCCGCCGGCATCGATGGTGTAGCTATGCAGGCCGGGCTGTTGCGCCCGCGCCATACGCA
>LJCR01001893.1 GCA_001399705.1 Kouleothrix aurantiaca | reverse complement strand
GATGAAGGGGTGCGGGGGTGAGGGGGTGAGCGTAGAACCGAGAACTGAGAACCTATAGCAGGTTGCAGTTGGCAGGTGCAGTAGGCAGTTGCTTTTTCCGCACTCCAACGCGCTTCTTGCTGGTGCAGGAATGGTCAAGTGTTCTGCAAACCGCTATAGAACCTGCAACTTTCAAACCTGCAACTCAAAACTCTGCGTTCTTTGCGTTCTTTGCGGTTTTACCCTAGTAGTCGTCGGTGGTCAGTCGTCAGTCGTCGCGCTACCGCAGCTTGTGGCGGGCCAGGCGCAGCCCGGCGTGGGCTTCTTCCAGGTCGGGGTTGAGCTTGAGCGCGGCATCGAACGAGGCCAGCGACTCCTTCGGGCGGCCCAGCTCGATCTGGCAGACGCCGTAGCGCGCCCACGTCTCAGCCGAGCGCGGGTCGAGCTTGAGCGCCTCGCCATAGGCCTCGTGCGCGCGCTTGTGGCGCTCCTGCGCGCGGAGCGCGTCGCCCAGCAGCTGCCACGCCTGCGAGTCGAGCTTGTCGTACTCAATCGCCTTCTCGAAATATTCCTGCGCCTCGCGCTGCAGGTTCATTTTCTGCATCAGCTGGCCCTTGGCGCGCCACAGGTATGGCGATTTCGGCGTGTACGACAGGCCCTTGTCATAGGCTTCGAGCGCCTTGGGCAGCAGCATCATGCCGGTCTGGATCTCGCCAAGCAGCCCGTAGAGCTGGCTGAACTCGTCGCGGCGCACGGCGCGGCGCAGCCCTTCGTTGGCGTCGTGCAGCGCTTCGTTGGATTGCCACAGCTTCAAGCGCGCGCGCGCCAGGTCGATCCACGTGTCGGCGCGGTCGTCGTCGAGGCGGGCAGCCTGCCGGAAGCAGCCCAGCGCCTCGCTGTACTCGCCCATGTCCATGTGCGCGCGCCCGCGCTCGGCCAGGCGCTCGCGCTCGGCGCTGTTGTGCTCGGGCCAGGTTTTGGCATAGAAGCCGCCGGCGTAGGTGGCGCGCAGCGCTTGCAGATCATCCTCGACTTCGGCAAAGCTTGGGTAGCGGTCGGTCGGGCGCTTCGCAAGGCAGCGCAGCACGATCGCGCTGGCCTCGGGCGGCAGCTTGCCTTTCAGCACACGCGGGTCGGGCGCGGGCGTGCGCTGGTGCATGCGGATGAGCGACTCGTCACGCATCGAGTCGAAGGGTAATCTTCCAGTGAAGAACTCGTAGAGCATCACGCCAAAGGCGTAAATATCCGTCCACGGCCCGACGAATCCGGTATCTTCCAGCAGCTCGGGGGCCATATAGGGCAGCGTGCCGCCAATCCGATCTTTGGCGACGGTGGCGCGCAGGCGCATGACCTGCTGGTTGTGGGCGCGGTCGCGCGCGGCCCACTGCAGCATATTCGGCATTACGCGCGCCAGCCCGAAGTCGGTGACCTTGGCCTGCCCGGCCAGCG
>LJCR01001891.1 GCA_001399705.1 Kouleothrix aurantiaca | reverse complement strand
CCGCCTGGCCGAGCGGGGTCAGCCGGAGTCGCTTGTCGGCGTCGACGATCAGCGCGAGGTCGCGCAGCAGCCAGATCACGGCGCTAAGCTGCGGCGCGCTGTCCGGCAGCGCCGCCCTGACAGCTTCTTCGACGGCGGCGTGCTCGCGCTCGCCGCCGAACCGGTCAATCAGGCGGAGCACATGTTCGGCAAACGCTAGCCGGTCCTGCGGGCTGGGCGGCAGCCACTCGGCGCGGGGCTGGCGGCCCTGGGCGCGCAGCCGCGCCTCCTGCGCCGCGCGGAAGTAGAGATCCTGAAGTGCGAGCGGCGCGCCTGCCGCCGCGCTGATCGCCTCGATCCGCGCCCGCAGCTCGGCGTCGCCGCGGTGCAGCCGAACCGCCAGGAGGTGCTTACACATGCCGCCGGGTGCGGTCTCGTCAGGGCAGTCGCATCGCCAGCCGCTGCCGGCGAGTTGCACGGTCCGCGGCTCCGAGCCGCCGCTGACCGCGTAGCGCTCGCCATCGGCGTGGACCTGGAGGTGGAGCGCGCGCAGCAGCCGGTAGTCGCCACCAAGTGGGCGCTGCGCGGAGGCAGTTTCCGCGACGGAGGCGCGCGGCGCGTCGAACTCCTCGTAGCGACGCGCCGAGACGCCACCTGCGACCAGCGCCTGGGCCCGGGCGATCCAGCGCTCAGCCCGCGCGGCGCTGAGCTGCTCGACCTCCGCCAGGTCGGCAGGCTCGGCCAGCGCCAGGGTCTCGACATCGGCGATGGCTACGCCGTCGACCGTGGCCTCCATCAGGCGCCAGGACATAATTGGGCCGATGCCCTCGATGAGCGTCAGCGTCGCCGGCCCGCAGTCCAGCCCTGCCGCCACCATCCGCGCCAGCGCTTTTAGCCGCTCGGCGAGCGTGGGTGTCTCTGTTGGAGACACCCATACTTCGGCGTTTTCCTCCACCGCGGCAATCGCCGCCATGGCCAGCAGCACCCGGTGCGTGGCCTCGACGACACGGTCCACGTCCGACTCGGTACAGTCCAGCTCGTCCGCGACGGCCGCGGCGCTGCCCAGCCGGGTCCAGGCGCGCGCAACCAGGGCGCTCTTGATAGCGCTGAGCAGCGCGGATGGCGGCAGGTCAAGCCGGCCTAGCAGGTCGCTGAGCCCGGCTGCGAGCAGCGTGCTCCGCGCCGCGCGCAGCGCCGCGCGGAGCTGCTCCAGCTCCTCGAAATCGACCGTCAGCCGCGGCTCGACGTGCAGCGCCGCGAGTAGCAGCAGGTCGAAGAAGGTGTAGTTTACCGCGTCGTCGGCTGCGAGCGTCGTATTCAGCATCAGCACAGTCTCGGGCGCGAGGAAGTGGCGCACCGCGATGGAGCCGAGCCGCGTCGCGACCAGGCGCGCGGGGCCGTCGCCATCGCGTGTCTCGGCCAACATGTGGGCGGCCAGCATGGTGTCGAT